>CAZBMT010000274.1:0-4014 GCA_964492645.1 uncultured Cyanobium sp.
CGCCACCGTGGCTTCATCGTGCCCCACTGGGCGAGCCTGCCGGACGAGGACCGGGAGCTCCCCGTCGCCGCGGCGGCCCGCCCCGTTCACACGACCTACAACCTCGGGAGCCTGGCCGACATCATCGTCGGCATCGGTGGCGGCATCATCATCTTCAATCTGGTGCCCCAGAGCGGCAATGCGGATCTGTTCCAGACCCTGCTGAACTATCCGACCAGCCTCGGCACGGCCGTGAGCGCCGTGATGAAGATCCTGGCCCTTTCCCTGATCGGCGGCTTCGCCGGCATCAGCCTGTTCGATGAAGCGGCCAAACGCATCAACCGGCAGCTGCAGGAGACGCAGGCGGAGCTGCGTGTCAATCGCGGCAGGATCCAGGAACTCCAGAACAATGACCGGCAGGAATCGGACATCCAGTTTCTGCTCAGCCCGCTGGTCGATCCCTCGCTGCAGCCGCTCACGGAATCCCAGAACGAAGCCCTCAAGGCCCATGTGATGCAGGCGCCGCTGAACCTCCGCAACAAGGTGTTCGACCGGCTCCAGAAGGCCCATGACAGCAACCTGATCACCGGCGGCGATGCCGCCGCCCTCCCGGCCGCCGAAATCGAGACCCGCCTCAGCCTCCAGGAGGGCCTGCTGGCGGGATTCGACGCCCTGATCGCCGCCGCCAGGCAGCCGAAGGGTCCCGGCACGGAGGAGGACGCCTTCCTGCACCGCTATCTGGCACACCGCGGCTTCGTCCAGCTCCAGCTCGGCGCCGGCAGCGAGCGGCTGGGTGGATCCACCGGCCATTCCGGCCGCCACTGGCGCGAGGCCGAGGAGAGCCTCTCGCAGGCCATCGAACTGAGGGACCGCAGCGCCGCCGACAGGCAGATGTACTGGCACTACAGCCTGCAGCGCATGGTGGCCCGCTTCCGGCTGGGCAACACCGACGCGATCCAGGCCGAGATCAACCAGCCCGAGGTGAAGCAGTGGCTCTCCATGAGTCATGGCATCGTCCACGCCATCGTGAAATCGTTGCCCGTCGACTTCGTCACCTTCCTGAGTGGCCTCCTGCCGGACTTGTTCGCGGCTGAAGCGCCGACCCCTCTGCAGAGCATCCAGCGCTCGGGAGCCCTCTGATGCCGTTCATCACCGCCCTGGAAGATGCGGGGCTCAGCCCCGATACCACCGCCGCCGCCGCCGACTCCTACGTGCCGGCCGGCAGCCAGCTAGGGATCGACTGGATCCGCCCCGAGGGGGAGGGGACCCTGGCGGTGGTGCGCCTCGCCGGGCCATACACCTACCCCGGCGCCGGCGCCGCCCTGCCGAAGGGGGCGCTGCGCTATCTGAACCCGGCGCGGTTCCAGATCCCCGAGAACGCCTGGTGGCGGCAGGCCGCTGCGCCGGCCACCGCCAACCCCGCTCCGTCGCCCGCCCCAGTCTCGAAGTCGGCCGCTGGGAGGCTGCCTCCCGAGGTGGCGGCGCTGACCCGCCACTACGAGGGCTGCCGGCTGGAGGCCTACCCCGACCCCCGCACCGGCGGCGAGCCGATCACGATCGGCTGGGGAAGCACCTACTACAAGGACGGCTCCAGGGTCCGCCTGGGGGATCGCCTCACCCAGGCCGAGGCCGATGCGCTGCATGACCACATCTGCTACCACCATTTCTGGACGCGGCAGGCGGGGCGCATTCCCTTCTGGTCGGAGATGGACGACGGCCAGCGAGCGGCGCTCTGCAGCTTCGCCTACAACCTCGGGGCCGACTTCTACGGCGGCGAGGGCTTCGACACGATCTCGGCCACGCTGCGCGAGCACGACTGGGCGGCCGTGCCCGGCGCGCTGATGCTCTACCGCAATCCCAGGGATCCCGGCGTCGTCGTCGGCCTTGGGCGCCGGCGGCGCGCGGAGGGGCTGGTCTGGATGGGTGTCGATCCGGCCGAGGCCATCCGCCGGGCCGAGCGTGAGATCAACAGCGCCGAGGACGCCCGTCGGCTGGCGGAAACGCTGCGCGACGACGCCACCGCCGGCTCCGGCGCCACCACCCCGGCTCCTGCCCCGGCCGCCGCCCCCCGCGGCCCGGTGCCCGAGGGCGAACTGAAACTGCAGGACGTGCTTCGGCGGGGCCTGGTCATCGACCACGGCGACATCCCCCGCCATCCGGCCCTGGCCACCCAGATCCAGCAGCGGCTGATCCAGCTCCAGCTCCTGGAGCCCCCCACCGGTGCCTTCGGCCCCCTCTCCACCGCTGCCCTGCGCACCTTCCAGAAGCGGATGAACAGCGCCGAGGGGACCGTGCTCGGCCCCGCCACCGCGAAGCTGCTGATCGAAACGTCCCTCGAGGAACTTCCCCAGCCGGCCCTCGACCTCAGCGCCGGCGACCTGGCCGCCCGGATCGTTCAGTACATGCGCCAGAAGGGGTACCAGGTGTTCGCGGGGCCCGGGGAGCGGAACATCGTCTACGTGGAGGGCATGAATCCCGATGGCACGCTCAACGACGATCCCCCCAACCAGTTCAACGACCTGCGTCTGGTGATCGCCTTCGAGGACGCCCGGCCGAAGATCCTCGGCCGCTGGGAGGCCACGACTGAGCCGGGGAGCCACTACACCCACAAGCCGATGAACGCCCGCGGCGCCGCCCGGATCCGGTTCGGCCAGTACCGCGCCTGGCAGGTCGGTGTGCACGGCAACAGTGATCCCCACGAGGCCCTGGTACAGGCCGCCCCGGTGACGGTCCATCGGGATGCCAACAAGGATTTTCAGCGCCCCGGCGACAGGGAGGACACCGGCCTGTTCGGCATCAACCAGCACTGGGGCTACGACCTCCCTCGCAACGACATCGACACCGCCAGCGCCGGCTGCCTGGTGGGGCGCACCAGGGACGGCCACCGCGAGTTCATGCGCCTCGTCAAGCAGGACCCCCGCTGCCGGACCGACAGCCGCTTCCTGTTCAGCACCACGGTCATCGCCGGGGATGATCTGGAGCGGACGCCCCCCCTAGCCTGACGGCAACGCCACGGCTGCGGCATGCCCATCTCCTTCCCCCTGATGCTTCTGGCGCTGCTCGACACCACGCCGAGGCCCAGCCCCAGGGTGGGCAGCCCAGCCCGCGGGAGGGGTTCATGGTGATGGTGGGGGTGGGCTCCGGCTCCATGAGCGCCCTCTGCAACCTGAGGAAGGACGGCTTCATCGCGACCGGCAGCCGCGCCAAGCTGGCCAAGGAGCAGCTCGCCGTGATCGGCGGCGATCCCTCCACCAGGGACGATCTGGAGGCGGTGCTCGCCGGCATGAAGGGCGTCGAGGAGGACAGGGCGCTGTGCCCCAGCCAGCTGCTGCCTCCCCGGCGGAAATGAGCAGCGGCGGGGGACGCTGATGGAGCCGCGCCAGGGCCGGGCCATGCCGCTGCCGGGGTTGGCGCAGCTCTTGGGCTACCAGCGCAGCTGGCTGCAGCCGGACCTGCTGGCGGGCGTGACCGTGGCGGCCTACCTGGTGCCCCAGTGCATGGCCTACGCCGAGGTGGCCGGCCTGGCGCCGGTGGCGGGGCTGTGGGCGATCCTGCCGCCCCTCCTTCTCTATGCCCTGCTGGGCTCGTCCCCCCAGCTGTCGGTGGGGCCGGAATCCACCACCGCCGTGATGACGGCCGCGGCGGTCGGGCCGCTGGTGGCAGGGGATCCACTCGCCTACGCGGGCTTCTGCAGCCTGCTGGCCCTGCTGGTGGGGCTCGTCTGCTGTGCCGGCGCCTGGGCCCGGCTCGGCTTCCTGGCCGATCTGCTCTCGAAACCCATCCTTGTGGGCTACCTGGGCGGCGTGGCCCTGATCATGATCGGCGGCCAGCTGGGGCGGGTCAGCGGCCTGAAGCTGCAGGCCGCCTCGCTCCCCGGGCAACTGCTGGAGCTGATGGGCCGGCTCGGGGAGATCCATCGGCCCACCCTGCTGCTGGCCCTGGGGGTGCTGGTGTTCCTGCTGCTGGTGCAGCGCCGCTTCCCCCGGGCCCCGGGCCCCCTGCTGGCGGTGCTGCTGGCGATGGCGGTGGTGGCGG
>CAZBMT010000275.1:0-4010 GCA_964492645.1 uncultured Cyanobium sp.
CCTTGCGGTAGCCGCCCGGGGAGGCCATGCCGAAGTTGCGGGCCACGTTCTCCTTCATGTCGCGGCCCTTCTGGTGGCCGAGCAGCACCACGGGCTGGTCGCCGATGCGACCCACACCGCCCACCAGGGCGCGATCGTCGTTGCCGCGGCGGTCGCCGTGCAACTCGATCCATTCGTCGGTGATGACCTGGATGTAATCAAGGGTGCTGGGGCGCTGGGGGTGGCGGGCCACCTGGATCTTCTGGGCCGGGGAGAGGGAGCTGAAGATTTCCTCCCGCCGCCGGGTGGCGAGGGTTTCAAGCTGCAGCAGCTGCTGGCTCACGTCCACCTCGGAATCGCGGGCCAGCTGGCGGATCTGCTCGATCTGCTCCTCGAGCTCCACCAGCGGTTTCTCGAAGTCCAGCAGGACGCGGCGGGCCATGGGCGCTCAGGCGGGGGATCAGTTGATGGAGAGGCTGGGGATCGCTGCAGGGATGTCCAGGCCAAGGGCCTGGAAACCGTGGCGAAGGGAGGCGGCGCCGATCAGGTCCATCTTCTCGAGGGTGATGTTGTTG
Organism: uncultured Cyanobium sp.; assembly: GCA_964492645.1. GTDB lineage: Bacteria > Cyanobacteriota > Cyanobacteriia > PCC-6307 > Cyanobiaceae > Cyanobium. The sequence continues at coordinate 555 of CAZBMT010000275.1, forward strand.
CGGCCCCAGCTGAAGTTGGTGTGCAGCCCTTCGAACTCCAGCAGCATCGCTTCGGCGAAGCAGGCGAACATCTGGCGCTGCGGCTTGGCCATCTCGGCGGCCTCCATCATCTGCCAGCCGATGTCGGAGCCGAATTCGACGATGCCGCCCTTGAGCACGTGGATGCCGTCGCCGGCGGCCCTGGTGTCCAGGTTCTTGGGGTAGCCGCCGTCGACCATCAGGCAGGGACGGGGCAAATGGCTGGGGTCGATGTTGCTGGCCTGGGCCAGGCTGGCGACCCAGACCACCACGTCGGCTTCCGCCAGGGCGTCGTCCAGGGGCAGGATGCGACCACCACCGAGCTCCTGCTGAAGATCAGCGAGAGGCTGGGGCCGGCGCGCCACCAGCAGCAGCTCACGTACGCCGGTGCGCTGGGTGAGCCAGCGGCAGACGGCGCTGCCGATGTCACCGGTGGCCCCCACCACCGCGGCCGTCGCCCGGCTCAGGTCGATGCCCAGCTTCGGGGCGTTCTCCTCCACCTGACGGCAGAGGACCCAGGCGGTGTGGGTGTTGCCGGTGGTGAAACGTGTCCAGTCGAGGGTGGTGGCCCGCACCTGCTGCTCCCGAAGCAGCTTGAAGTCCTCGAAGATGATCGAGGTGAAGCCCCCAAGGGCGGTGATGTCAATGCCGCTCTTCTGGGCCAGTTCCATCGCGTTGAGCACCTTGCGCTTGGCCGTCTTGAAGCGGCTCAGCATCTCGGGCACGAACACCGAATCGATGTAGGCCCCTTCGATGCGCTTGCCCGTGGGGCTGGTGACACTGATCCTCTCCACCAGCTGGGGCGGAGCGCTGCACCACATGTCCAGATCCCCTTCGGCGTACTCCTCGAAACCGAGGCTTCGGGCCAGGTCGCGGGCCGATTCGAAACTTGTGGAATGACCGATCAGGCCGAACATGCAGGAAGGAGAAAGCGGCGGCAGGGGCGGGGCCGGATGTCGCCGACGCTACATCCTCCCCAGGGGTGGGGAAGGGGGCGGCTCAGCCCACCAGGGCCGCGGCGGCCATCCGGGCGATCTCCCTGGGGGTGAAGCCGATGTCGGTGAGGGCGTCCTGGTAGGCGATCAGGAAGTCCTCGATCAGGTCCTCCTTCTCCATGTGGAGGACAGCGGCGTCGGCGGCCACCCGCTCGAGCATGCGGCGCACGTGGGGGAGGTTGTCGCGGTTGGCCTGCTCCAGTTCGGCACGGGACTCCTCGAGATGGGCCTTGAGCCACTCCTGGCCGTAGTTGAGGTGGGTGTATTCGTCCTTGACGACCCCTTCGGTGATCTTGCGGGCGAATGGATCGGCGACGGGAATATAGATGTGGTAAGCCGAGATGGCGAAGGCTTCGATCAGCAGGGCCTGGATCAGCAGGCAGGTGACCACCTTGCCCTCCTTCAGGGCCGCCTGGAAGTTGTTGCGCAGGGGGGAGAAGAACTCCTGGGCGAAAGGCATGTCGGCGGCGACGCCGAGGTTGTTGCCGCAGGCGGTGAAGCCCTTCATGTGCTTCAGTTCCATCCGAGCCAGGCGGGCCAGTTCGTCGGCCTGGTCGGGCAGCAGGGTGCCCAGCGACATGTAGTTGTCGTGAGCTTCCTGCTCACCTTCGATCACGATCGCGTTGATGCGGCTGTAGGCGTCCTTGTAGGCGTCGGAGGTGAAGTCGGGCAGGTCGCTCCCCGCGATCGGGCCCACCGGATCCAGGGAGGAATCGACGGATGTGGTGGTTGCGACGGTGGGCATGGGAACCACGGGGATAGGCAATCCCACGACTTTAGTCACGCCCCGCCGGATGTTGGCGGCCAGTCGCTGCGCAGCAGGGCCTCCAGCCGCCGCTCCCAGCTCTCCACCAGCCGCCCGAACAGCTGGCGGCCCAGCTCCTCGCTGGCGCCGGACGGATCACCGATGACGCCGCTGGCACTGATCTCCCGGGTGCGCCAGGCGCAAGGGCAGGCCCCCTCCAGGCTCCAGCCCTCGGGGGGGGCCGGGGCCTCGCCGGGGCCGTCGGCGGCGGGGAGGGGGCCGGCGACGGCCGGGTCGAGAAACAGCATCAGGCTGGTCTCGGCCTGGCCGGCGTGGAGGCCATGGCTGCGTTCCGGCTCGGGAATCAGCGCTGCCAGTCCATCGACGCCGCGCCAAAGGAAGCAGGGCAGCACCGCCAGGGCGGGTTCCTGCACCCGCAGCTCCCGGGCCGCCGCCTCCAGCAGGCCGATCTGGCCGCCGTGGGCGTTGAACAGCACCAGACGCCGGAAGCCCGCCGCTGCCACCCCTTGGCCGACGGCGCGCACCAGGTCGATCAGCAGCTCGGCCGGCAGGCTGAGGGTTCCCGGGAAACCCAGGTGCTCCGGCGAGAAACCGAAGCTCTGCAGCGGCAGGCGCCAGATCGGCAGGTCGGGATCGAGCCGGTCCAGCACCGCTGCGGCCACCCGTTCGGCGAACAGGGCATCGGTGCCGAGGGGCAGCAGCGGACCGTGCTGCTCGACGGCGCCCAGGGGCCAGAGCACCGTGCTGCCGTGACGGGCCGCCTGCTCACGCACCGTGATCCAGCTGAGGCTGGCCAGGCGTCGTTCGCTGCTGGGGGGCATCGGCGGAGGGAGGACCGACCTCTTGAGGGTGATTCGTACAGTGTGGAGCCCCGTGCTTCGCTGAGGACCTCCATGGCAGGAACCGGCAACCCCGCGCCGCGTCAGCCCCGGAACCCCGCCCAGCGCCCCACGCCGCCGGCAAGGCCTTCCGGGTCGGCCCCGGCGCCGCAGCGCAAGCCCCCCCAGGTGTTGATGATCAAGAAGGAGGAGGAGGCTGCGCCCGAGACCCCCCTCGCCCCGACCGATTCCGGCTCGGCCAGCGCCCCTCCGGCGACCTCCGGCCCTGGGGCCGCCGCTACGGCCGCGGCACCGGTACGCTCCCCCTCGCCCGCCGCGGACGATGCTGGCCGCTTCGATCTGGCGGGCATCGAGGGCCTGACAATGGCCGATCTGCTCGGACCGGCCCCCGACCGGCGTGGAGGTTCGGCCCGCTCGGGCGGCCGGGGGGCCGCCGCCGCCGAGGCCGCCCCTGGCGAGTCCACCCGCCAGGCCCGCACCGTCGACGATTTCGACTTCGACGAGGAGGCCTTCCTCGCCGCCCTCGATGAGAACGCCCCGGTCGGCACCACCGGCGAGGTGGTCCAGGGGGTGGTGATCGGCATGGAGAGCGACGGTGTCTATGTGGACATCGGTGGCAAGGCCCCCGGTTTCATGCCCAAGAGCGAATGCGGCCTGGGGGTGATCACCAACCTCAAGGAGCGCTTCCCGAAGGGTCTGCCGATCGAGGTGCTCGTCACCCGCGAGCAGAACGCCGACGGCATGGTGACGATCAGCGCCCGCGCCCTGGCCCTGCGCCAGAGCTGGGAGAAGGTGCGCCAGATGGAGAAGGAGGGCAAGGTGGTGCAGGTCAAGGTGA
>CAZBMT010000276.1:0-4005 GCA_964492645.1 uncultured Cyanobium sp.
CACCTCCCGCCTGCACGCGCCGGCCGTCCAGCCGGAGCTCGGCCGGCGTCTGCTGCGCCGCTGCCTGGCGGCGGCGCCGATCCGGCGCCGGCCCGCGCCCGGCTGGCCCGATGGGCCACCGCAGCTGAGCGTGCTGATCGGCCACCGGGGCACCGAGCGGCTGCCCCTGCTGCTGGCCACCCTGGAATCCCTCGCCGCCCAGGAGGACGTACGGCTCGAATGCCTGGTGATCGAACAGGACAGCGAACCCCGCATCGTCGACCGTCTGCCGCCCTGGGTGCGCCACGTCCATGGCCCCCTGCCGGACCCGGCCGCCCCCTACAACCGCTCCCACACCTTCAACCTCGGCGCCCGCGAGGCGCGCGCTCCGGTGCTGCTGCTGCACGACAACGACATGCTCGTGCCCACCGGCTACGCCCGCCGTCTGCTGGAGCGGATCGCCCGCGGCTACGCGGTGGTGAACCCGAAGCGCTTCGTCTTCTACCTCGATGAGGCCCACAGCGCGACGGTGCTGGCCGGCTCCGAGGCCTACGACGCCCGGCCGGCGGAGGCGATCGTGCAGAACCTGGAGGCCGGAGGGTCGATGGCCATCACCGCCGAGGCCTATGCCGCCATCGGCGGGATGGATGAGGGCTTCGTCGGCTGGGGCGGGGAGGACAACGAATTCTGGGACCGCTGCCTCACCCGGCCCACCTGGATCTGGGGCTACGAGCCGATCGTGCACCTCTGGCACCGGGGCCAGCCCCTCAAGCACCAGCGGGACAACCCCAACCTGGAGCGGGCCAGGGCGGTGATGCGGCGGCCCGCCCTCAAGCGCATCGCCGCCCTGCGGCCCGCCCCGATCCCCGACCTGGTCAGCACGATCATCCCGGTGCACAACCGCGCCGCCCTGCTGCGCGAAGCGGTGGCCAGCGTGCTCGAGCAGGACCACCGGCCGATCGAGGTCGTCATCGTCGACGACGGCTCCAGCGACGACACCGCCGCGGTGGCCGACGGCCTGGCCGCCGCCCATCCGGATCTCATCCGGGTGATCCACCAGCCCAACGGCGGGCCCGGCGCCGCCCGGCAGCGGGGCCTGGACCACAGCCGCGGTGCCTTCATCCAGTACCTCGACAGCGACGACCTGCTGCTGCCCGGCAAGTTCAGCGCCCAGGTGGCGGCCCTGCAGCGCTCTCCCGGGGCCGGGATCGCCTATGGCCCCAGCCTGGAGGAGGACCATTCCCGGCAGCCCGTGGAGCGGCGCGGCCCGATGCGGGCCACAGGCCTTCGGCTGGAGAGGCTGTTCCCCCGGCTGCTGCTGGAGCGCTGGTGGACCACCAGCTGTCCCCTCTATCGGCGCGACCTGCTCGACCGCATCGGCCCCTGGCAGCCCTGGATCAACGAGGAGGACTGGGAGTACGACGGCCGGGCCGGTGCCACCGGGACCCCCCTGGTGTGGGTGCCGGAGCCGGTGTCGGTGCGGCGGATCCACATGGGCGACGACCACCTCAGCGACCGGGGCCACCTCGACCCCCGCAAGCTGGCGGACCGGGCCCGGGCCCAGGACTCCCTGCTGCGCAGCGCCCTGGCCGCCGGTGTCGACCCCGACGGTCCCGAGATGGCGCGTTTCTCCCGCTCCGCCTTCCTGCTCAGCCGCCAGTGCGGCGCCGCCGGAGTGGAGCAGGCCGCCCACCGACTGTTCCAGCTGGCCCGGCGCCACGGAGCCCGGCGGCCGCGGCGGCAGCTGGAATTCCTGCTCTACGGCCTGCTGGCCGCTGCCCTGGGCTGGGGCCGGGCCGCCCAGCTGAGCATGGGCGTCCGGACACGGCTGCAGCCAGGATCCCGGCCAGGGGGGAACATGACCTGAGGTGATGCAGGAGCCTGTGGAGCACGAATCCGGCACGGCCCCGCTGGTGTCGGTGGTGATGGGGGTCCGCAACGGCGCCGCCAGCCTCGATGCCACCCTCGACTCCCTTGCAAGCCAGGAGGGGGTGAGCCTGGAGGTGGTGGTGATCAACGACGGCTCCAGCGATGACACCGGCGCCCTGCTGGCGGCGCGGGCCGCCGCCGACCCGCGGCTGCGGGTGCTGGAGCGGCCGGGCCGGGGCCTGACCCGCTCGCTGATCGAGGGCTGCCAGCTTGCCCGCGGCCCCTTCATCGCCCGCCAGGACGCCGGCGACCTCTCGCTGCCCGGAAGGCTGCTGCGCCAGGTGCGCTGCCTCGAGGAGAACCCGGAAGCCAGCCTCTGCTCCACCCATGTGCGGCTGGTGGTGCCGGAAGGGGCCACCGTCCGCGTGAATGCGCCGGAACCCGGCGAGCTGGCCGATGGCCTCACCGGTCCGGCCATCCACGGCTCGGTGATGATGCGGCGCAACGCCTACGAGCGTGCCGGAGGCTATCGGCCGATGTTCTACTTCGCCCAGGACATCGACCTCTGGAGCCGCATGGTGGAGCTCGGCAGCCACCTGGTGGTGCCGGAGGTGCTCTACGAGGCCACCCTCTCCCCCGGATCGATCAGCGGCTCCCGGCGCCGGGAGCAGGAGGCGTTCCATGCCCTGATCGTGGCGGCCACCCGGGCCCGCCGCAACGGCCAGCCGGAGGCGCCGGTCCTGGAGGAGGCCGAGGCCCTGAGCGAAGGTTGCCGCAGCCTGCGGGCGGATCCCCGCCGCCAGGCCGATGGGGCCTACTTCATCGGCGCCTGCCTCAGCCGCGAACGTCCGGATCTGGCCCGCCAGTACCTGCGACAGACCCTGGCCCTCAACCCCTGGCACCTCAAGGCCCGGCTCAAGCTGGCCGCCTTGCCATGACCCTCAGCGTCGCGATCCCCACCTACGGCCGCGATCAGGTGCTGATCGACAGCGTCGCCGCCCTGCTGGCGCTGAATCCGCCGCCGTTCGAGCTGCTGGTGGTCGACCAGACGTCCCGCCACGACGCGGAGACCGAGGCCCGCCTGGCCGCCTGGCAGGCGGAGGGACGGATCCGCTGGCTGCGGCTGCCGACCCCCTCGATCACCGGTGCCATGAACGTGGCCCTGCAGGAGGCCCGCGGCGAGCGGGTGCTGTTCCTCGACGACGACATCCTGCCGGACCCGGAGCTGCTCAACGCCCACGGGCGGGCGGGGACCGCCAATCCCGACGCCATGCTGGCCGGCCGGGTGCTGCAGCCCTGGCACGGCGGCCAGAGCGATCCGGAGGACGGGCCGTTCCTGTTCAACAGCCTGCGGCCCCGCTGCGTGGAGGAATTCATGGGGGGCAACGTGGCCATCCCCCGGCGGCTGGCCCTGGAGCTGGGGGGGTTCGACCGGAACTTCGTGCGGGTGGCCTATCGCTTCGAGGCCGAATTCGCCTTTCGCTGGCGTCAGGCCGGCCATCCGATCCAATACGTGCCCGGCGCCCTGATCCACCACCTCCGGGCCGAGCGGGGCGGCACCCGCAGCTACGGCAAGCACCTCACCACCGTCAAGCCCGACCATGCCGTGGGGCGCTACTACTTCCAGCTGCGCACCCAGCCGCTGCCGGCGGCCCTGGCGGCCTGCCTGCGCAGCTGGCTGGGGTCGGTGCGCAGCCGCCACCACCTGCGCCATCCCTGGTGGATCCCCCCCACCCTGATCGCCGAGGGGCGCGGCCTGCTCTGGGCCCTGCGCCTGCAGCGCCAGGGGCCGGCCCTGCTGCCCTGCCGCCGTCGGCGGCTGCTGATCGCCGGCAGCCACCCGGTGCAGTACCAGACGCCCCTGTTCCAGGCCCTGGCCACCGCCCCCGGCGTGACCACCGACGTGCTCTACCTCACCCTCCCGGACGCCCGCACCCAGGGGCTGGGATTCGGCGTCGACTTCGAGTGGGACGTGCCGCTGCTGGAGGGCTACCCCTGGCACCGGGCCGCCAGTGGCCGGGGGCGCGGCATCACCTCCGGCTACCGGGGCGTCTGGCTGGCCCGGCCCCTGAAGGAGCTGGGCTTCGGCCCGGCCGGGCAGCGCCCCGATGCCCTGCTGCTCACCGGCTGGCACTTCCTGGGCATGGTGCAGCTGTT
>CAZBMT010000277.1:0-3983 GCA_964492645.1 uncultured Cyanobium sp.
GTGTAGGCCACCGGAACCCGAAGGAAGGTGTAGGTGTTCATCGAGAAGCCAGCCGAGCGACCTGTTCGGCCATGGTGACGGTGCGGTCATCACCGCCGATGTCTGCGGCGATGCTGCGTTCACGTCCCCAGTTCGATCCGCATCTCGACCATGGTCGGGCGCAGTCCGGCGCGCTCGAACAGTTTCCGGGCGGCGAGATTCTGCGACGACGCACTGAGCATCAGGCTGCTGGAGCCCAGGGCGAGGGCCGCCTCCTTGGCCGCCGCGAGCAGCCGGCGGCCGATCCCGCCGCTCCTGGCCTCGGGATCCACGTAGAGGTCATGCAGCCAGGCCCCGGCACCGCGCAGCTCCACCAGGCTCATCGGCTCCATCCGCACGAAGGCGTAGCCCACGGGTTGGGGACCCGCCTCGGCGATCAGCAGCACGACCTCCGGACGCTGGAGTTCTGCCCGGTAGAACGCCCCATAGGCGCCCTCGCCACCGGGGGGCACGGCGAAGCGTTCCCCATCAAAACCGACATGCAGCTGACCGAGGGCGAAGCCGAAGCGGGCCAGCACCGTCAGGTCCGAATCCGTCGCTCGGCGCACCGTCAGGTCCGATTCGTTCACGCAGGCTCACCACAACGCCAGCCAACGTGGCACACCTCGGTGATGGGGGCCACAGCCGCGGGGTTCGGCGAAGGCCAGGGCCGTTTCCCCCGTGTCCAGCTGGCCAAAGGCGGCCTCGAAGAAGGCCAGCGAGTGGGCCACGGCCGGGACATGGACGTTCATGCAGCCGAACTTCATGGCCAACGGAGCCGTTCAGACAGGCGTGGAATCCAGGGCGCGGGACACGGCGTCCAGGAACCTGTCCCCCCAGAGACTGCTCAGAAGCCCTGAGGCGACGACCACAAAAGCGGCCAACAGGATCGCGCTGGGGCCCGATTCCGGGGCAAAACCAGCCGAGAAAGGAACCAGGGTGATCAGGGCGCCCATCCCGGCACCAGCGGCGAAGCGCAGCGCCAGGCTGGGGCGCATTGTCTGCCGCGGCTCCTGCTGAGAGTTCTGGGTTCCCATCGCGGCCACCGTTGGATCAAGGAAGGCTTGCGCTCAAGGCGAAGAACCCGCAGGCTTCTTCATTGAGCTGGTGAAGGAGCCTACGGGTGACTGGCCGGCGGCGGCGTTCCGGCGGCATGCAACGCGAGGATGTCGGCGATGGCGCGGTTCAGCGGTGCCGGCACGCCATGGCGCCGGGCCAGTTCCACCACGCCACCCGAGAGCCAGCGGACTTCCAGGGGATGGCCGCGCTCGAGATCGTGGTGCATGGAGGCGGTGATGTCCGCGGCGATCGCGTCGAGATGCTTCAGGGCCACCTCGGCATCGTGGTCGGCCAGATCCACGCCGTGGGCACGACCGACCGCCACCACTTCGCGCAACACATCCAGCAGGAAGGCGCGCGTCTGCGGGTTGTCGCGGATCGCACCGATGGGCCTGCGGATCGTGGTGGTGGTGCCCGAGAGCCCCACCAGAAACACGAACTTCCGCCAGGTGTCGCGCAGGATGTCACCGGAGACCTCGGCGTCGATGCCACCGGCGCGGCAGGCCTGCAGGAGCGCCTCAGCCCGTGAGGATCGGGATCCGTCGAACTCACCGAACACAAGCTTCTGCATGGGGCCGGTGCGGCGGATCACGCCAGGCCGTTCGATCGTCGCGGCGATGTAGCTGACGCCGCCCATGACCCGGGAAGGACCATAGGTGTCCAGGAGGACCTGATCCTTCAGAACACCGTTCTGGAACGAAAGGATCGTGGTGTTCGGTCCGATCAGGGGGCGGATCTGTTGCAGCGCGGCCTCGGTATCCCAGAGCTTGACGCACAGCAGCACGACATCGACGCGGCCGACGTCGCGGGGATCGTCCGTGGCACTGACCCCGGCGATGTGGAATGGATCAGGGCCCTCGATCCGCAGGCCGTCGCTCCTGATGGCTTCAAGGTGGGCTCCGCGGGCGATGACGTGCACATCGGCTCCGCCCAGGCAGAGACGGGCGCCGAAATAGCCACCAAGTCCGCCCGCTCCCATGACAGCCAGACGCATGGTCAGCCACTCCCTGCCGCGAGCGTGTGGGTGAGCACGGGCAGCGCTGATGGTACCGCTGATGCGTTGGCTCAGGTGGACGGGAGAGCGCCGAGCTGCTGAAGCATCCCGTAGGTATCGACGATGATCCAGTCCTCCTCGATCTTCCCGTCGGCCATCCGGTAGATCGCCTGCCCGGAGACACACACGCGCCTGTGGGTCGGCGCCATGCCATTGAGCTCTCCCTGATGTGTGCCCTCGGCGGACCAACGCAGGGAGACGCGATCTCCCTCCCCGAACAGGTCCTGAATCGTGATCTGAAGGTCGGGAAAGGCAGCGATCATGGAGGCCATATAGGCCTTTGCCGCCTCTGGTCCTGCCGCAAGATGGGGCGCTGAAGGGTCAACCATGGTGAAGCTGGCCGAGCAAAGCTCGTCGATCACGTCAAGGTTCCGCCCATTCCATGCCTCCTCCATCAGACGCCGGACCAGGTGCTTGTTCGCCTCTGACATGGGGAGAGGGCCCAGGGGCTGGAAAGTGACGGCCTTTCGGTACTCAAAAGCCCCCACAAACCTAAAGCCCCCGGCAATCGACGCGCAGATAACGCAGGGCGATGCGAGCCTCATTGCGCAGGCGGGTCGCCTCCGGGTAGCGGATCAGCAGATCGGTGAAGCGCGGATCGGCCCCCAGTGCCCAGAGGGTGCGGGCGGTGAGGGCATAGCCCAGGCAGCGGTCGCGGCCGGCCCGATGGGCGGAAGCGACCAGCGCATCGCCCCGCACCAGGGCCTCCTGACAGGCGGCCGCCGTCGGGCTGGCGAAACAGGCCGCCCCCGCCGCGATGGCCACCGGGGCCGTGCCGCCGGGGGATGGCCGGGCGGCGGGACCGCGGAGGGAAGCGAGAGTGGGTCGGGAGGCGTTCGGCTCTGGAAGGGGGTTGCACGCCGAGGGCGGGCTGCCTCGGTCGCGGGCGGCGATCACATCACGCACCTCCTCCTTCCGGGGGGAGAGGGCCAGGAGTGCGTAGAACTCCGGCAATTGCTGCCGGATCCAGGCTGACGCCCCGATCGTGCGACAGCCTCGCTCCGGATCGGGAACCCGCGCACCACCCTGCTGGCCGGGGCAGACGGGCCTGATTGAGCAGCGCTGCTCCTGGTCTTCTTCGGCGGGGCGGAAGCCCGGGCAGTCACAGCCCAGACCAGCCAGGCGCTCCCGGCCCCAGCGCTCCAGCAGCGCCTGGGCGCTGAAGAGGGAGCGCAGGCCGCCGGCGGCGGATTCCTTCGCGATCACCCGCTGCTGCCAGGCGGCGCAACGCTCCTCCAGGCGTCGCTGGTCGGCGGTCATCGGCCGGCCTTCCACCCTGGCGGCCGTCGCCAGGGCCATCACCTGCTCCGGGGTGAGTTCGGAGAAGGACCGTCCGTAGCGCTGCCGGGCCAGGGTCTCCAGGGCCTCATGCACGGGAGCGGAATTGGCGGTGACGATCTGCGAGACCCTCCGGCAGTTGGCCTCCTCTTCTTCCTCGCTGAGGGCTGTGCGGCCCTCAGTGGGCAGGCTGTGGGAAGGGCCTGGAGACCCAAGAACAAACGACAGGGAGACGACCAGGGAGAGAGCCACCATCCCTGTTCGCTGTCGTGGCCGGTGGTTCATCGCCTGGGGCTGGATGGAAAGCACGGGTCACCGTCGATCAGCCGTGGGGCCTGCTCCCGTGGCATGACAACAACGCGACCGTCACCATAGATCGGCTTGAAGATCGCGTCGACGATAGCGGTGGTGCCTTGATTGGCGGTGTAGTGCAAGCAGGCAAGAAAGGAGTAGGCAAGATAATGGATCGGAGCGCGATCGAAGATCACAGCATCAGACGTGCTCGAAAAACGAGAAGCCTGGTTGAGGCATCGCGGAACTTGATCGCATCAGGGCCGAAGAAGCCCAGGGATTG
>CAZBMT010000278.1:0-3952 GCA_964492645.1 uncultured Cyanobium sp.
GAGGGGCGCAGGGAAACCTGAACGCGGGCGTTGAAGAGCGGCACCGGGGGCACGGACGTTTGTTAAATCTTGGCAGCACGCCCCACCACCCCCCCGGCGCCCCACCAGCCTGGTGTTGATGCTCCGCACCGCTGGCCGTGGTGCCCTCCCTGCGACGGTTTCTGCTGGATCCGCTGGGACCCGGATTGCTGGCCTGGCTGACGGGCCTGGCCGTGGCCTGCACGGCCCTGCAGGCCCACTCCCTGCCAGGGCCGGTGGCCTTGCAGTGCCGCGTCGCCGATGGTCCCTGGCAGGAGTGCCAGATGCAGGTCGAGGAGCTCGGCCTCCACTGGTTCCTGCTGGTGGGGGGCCAGCGGATCGAGTTCCGCCACGACGGCCGGGGCCGGGTGACGATGCTGAAACCCACCGGCAGCTGGCAGCCGGTGAACAGCCGCTGGGTGGAGAACACCGATCTCTGCTGGGATGGGATCTGCGCCAGGGGCGACATCCCCCTCGACTGACGCGCCGCGGGCCGCCCGCTGCCCGGATGGCACCCCTGGCCGCTCAGAGGCGATCGAGGGCGGCGCGCAGGGGGCCGGCGGCGCCGGCGGTGGCCAGCACCACCAGCTCCAGCCCGTCGGGGCCATCACCCTCGCCGGCGGCGGCAGGGGACATCCCCGCCCGCTCCTCGTACCAGCAGTCGAGGCGCCGGCCGACCCCCTGGATCTGCAGGGGCAGGCGCTTGCCGCCCTGGCGCAGGCGCCCCTTGAGCCGCACGACGGGATGGTCGATCAGCAGCCGCTGCAGCCGGGTCTCCAGGGCAGCCCGCTCCCACTGGCCGTCGCGGCGCACGACGATCGACTCCATCGCCACATGGGCATGGTCGTGGTGGTCATGGTCGTGCTCGTGATGGTGCTCGTGGTCGTCGTGATCCTTGTGGTCATGGGCCGGGTCACGGCCGGGACCATCCAGCACCAGGGAGGGATCGAGGCGGCCCCGGGCCATGGGCAGCACCACCGTGCCGGGGCGCAGATCGGTACGCAGCGCTTCGGCCACCCGGGCGAGGGCCTCCGGCTCCAGCCGGTCGGCCCGGCTCACCAGCACCAGGTCGGCGGCAGCGAGCTGGTCGGCGAACAGGTCCTCGATGGCGCTGAGGTGGTCGAGGCTGGGGTCGGCTTGGCGCTGGGCCTCCACCGCCTCGGCATCCCCCACCACGTGGCCGGCGGCCAGCGCCTCCCCATCCACCACCGTGACCACCCCATGCACCCGGGTGCGGCTGCGGATCTCCGGCCAGCCGAAGGCGGCCACCAGGGGCTCGGGCAGGGCCAGGCCGCTTGTTTCCACCACGATCCCGTCGAGCCGGTCGGCCCGCTCGAGCAGGCGCTGCATGGTGGGCAGGAATTCATCCTGCACCGTGCAGCAGAGGCAGCCGTTGGCCAGCTCCACCAGCCGCCCGTCCAGCTCCTCCTCGGGGCAGAAGCCGCAGGCGGCGATCAGGTCGCCGTCGATGCCCACCTCGCCGAACTCGTTGACCAGGACCGCCAGTCGCAGTCCGCTCTCCAGCAGCAGGTGACGCAGAAGGGTGGTCTTGCCGGCGCCCAGGAATCCGGTCACCACCGTGACCGGCAGCCGTCGGGTGCTGGTGGCGGTCATCGGGGAGCGGGCAGAGGTACCGAAACCTAGGGGAGGCGCCGCCTGCGGGGGTCAGCGGCAGCCGAGGCTCTCGCGGGTGTCGACCCCGGTGAGGGGATGGCTGCCGGAGGCTCGGGCGCAGAGGGCCTTCTGCTCCGGCAGGTCGAGCACAGCGTCACTGAAGTCGGCGCCGTCGATGCGGGCATCGCGGAAGCGGCTCTGCATCAGCATGGCGTTGCGGAACTGGGTACCCCGCAGGTCGGCCCCGTCGAAGCGGGTGGCAAAGGCCACCACGTCCTCCAGGTCGGCGCCGCGCAGGTCGGCCTGGCGCAGGTCGGTGGAGTTGAACACGGCCCCGCGCAGGTCGGCGTCGCGCAGGTCGAAGCCCTCCATCGAGGCCTTGAGAAACTCCTGCTGCTGCAGGTTGCGGCCCCGCAGGTCGGGATCGAGGTCCTGGAAGGAGCGCTGGGCACGCAGCTCGGGGGCGGTGATCGCCTGGGCCGGGGCCACCGGCAGCACGGACCAGACGAGCAGCAGGCCCAGCGCCGTCCCCAGCAGCCCACCCAGGACGGACCCCAGCAGGCGGGCCAGCGGGGCCCCGGGCCTCAGGACGCTCACGGGGGAGCCAAGGGAGCTGGGGACCATGCCACACCGGTACGCTGCCGGATCAAGCTAGGCAGACGCAGCCCGCCATGAGCATGTCCCTGCGGGTGGTGGTCCCCCCCCATCCCCTGATCGGCCACTGGCTCACCCTGCTGCGCGACGCGGCCACCCCCTCCCCCCTGTTCGCCACCGCCATGGCGGAGCTGGGCCGCTGGCTCACCTATGAGGCCCTGCGCGACTGGCTGCCCCATCGCCCGGTCTCGGTCACCACGCCCCTAGGCCAGTGCGAGGGCCGGGTGGTCGATCCGGAGGTGCCCCTGCTGGTGATTCCGGTGCTGCGCGGGGGGCTGGGGCTGTGGCAGGGGGCCCAGTCTGTGCTGCCGTCGGCCCGGCTGGCCCATGTGGGCATCGAACCCTGCGGGCCGGAGCCCAGGCCCCACTGGTTCCTCGATGACCTGCCGGCCACCATCGATGCCCGCAGCGGCGTGCTGGTGTTCCTCCCGGCTCTCGCCAGCGGCTCGATCCTGCTGGCCTTGCTCGACCGTCTGGCGGGCCTCGGGGTGGAGGGGCAGCGGCTGCGGGTGATCACCACCCTGGCGGCCAGCCCCGGGCTGAAGCTGGTCGGCGAACGCCACAGCCAGCTCACGCTCTACTGCGCCGGCATCGACCCCGAGGTGGACAGTCGTCACCGCATCGTTCCGGGATTCGGGGAGGTGAGCGAGCGGCTGTATGGAATCGCCGCCGCCACTGCCTAGGCTGGGCTCCACCGATCCGGATGCCCCTTCCCGTGCAGGTTCATGGTTGATTCCAGGCACCATTCCTCCGCCAGCGGCAGTCTGGTCCTGCTGGCCGGTGCCACCGGGGCGGTCATGGGGGCCGTTGGACTGGCCGTCTTGCTGCTGCGCCGTGCAGAACGCCACCGGCTGTCCCAGCGCCAGATCCGGATGCTGCGGATCTCCCAGCTCGGCGAAGGATCCGGGGACCCGCCGGTGAGCAGCGACCAGCTGCACGACCGGGTCCAGAAGCTCAACCAGGCGATCGACGAGGTGCGCCGCCAGCTCGAGCAGCTGCAGCCCCAGCCCTGAGGTCGCTGGCCCCTCGGTAGGTTGCTGCAGATCCGTTCCTCCCCGGCCATGCTGCGCTCCGACGCCATCACCAAGGGCCTCCAACGCTCCCCCAACCGGGCCATGCTGCGGGCCGTCGGTTTCGGCGACGGGGACTTCGGCAAGCCGATCATCGGCATCGCCAACGGCTACAGCACGATCACGCCGTGCAACATCGGCCTCAACGACCTGGCCCGGCGGGCCGAGCAGGCCGCCCACGGGGCCGGGGCCATGCCCCAGATGTTCGGCACCATCACCGTCAGCGACGGCATCTCGATGGGCACCGAGGGCATGAAGTACTCGCTGGTGTCACGGGAGGTGATCGCCGACTCGATCGAAACCGCCTGCAACGCCCAGAGCATGGATGGCCTGCTGGCCATCGGCGGCTGCGACAAGAACATGCCCGGCGCCATGCTCGCCATGGCCCGCATGAACATCCCGGCGATCTTCGTCTACGGCGGCACGATCAAGCCGGGGAAACTCGGCCCCTGCGACCTCACGGTGGTGAGCGCCTTTGAGGCGGTGGGGCAGCTCTCCGGCGGCCGCATCGACGAGGCGGAACTGCTGGCGATCGAGAAGAACGCCTGCCCCGGTGCCGGCAGCTGCGGCGGCATGTTCACCGCCAACACGATGAG
>CAZBMT010000279.1:0-3929 GCA_964492645.1 uncultured Cyanobium sp.
GCAGCCTGCTGCCCAGCGAGGGACTGGCGCTCGGGGCGATCCCCGGCGCCCGGGTGATGCTCAACCCCTCCGAGCTGGCCCTGCTGCAGCGCCTGACGCGTCCCGCCCCGCCCCGGTCCCGGGATGGCCGGCTGATGGGGCCGGAGGCGGTGTGGCTGCACTTACTCGATCTGGTCGAGGCCTGGTGCGGCGAGCATCTCGGGCAGAGACCGCGAGCCTTCAGACTGCTGCGGACCGCCTGCGAGTCGTTGCCCTCCCAACCGTCCGAGCCAGCATGAGCCCGAGCGGCAAGACCGAGAGGGGACTGGCCGCCGTCCTGGCCCTGCCGGGGTTCCGGCGCCTCTGGATCGGCCAGGTGTTCTCCCAGCTGGCGGATAAGTTCTACATCGTGCTGATGGTGTTCCTGATCGCCCAGTACTGGGTGACGGACACGCCGCAGAACAACGCCGCCCTGGCCGAAGCGGCTGCGGCCATCCGGATGGGCTTCGAGACCCGGGCCCAGATGATCACCCTGCTGGCCACCGGCATCTACGTGGCCAACACCGTCCCGGCGATGCTGCTGGGGACGGTGGCGGGTGTGTGGGCCGACCGCTGGCCGAAGCGCACCGTGATGGTGGCCTCCAACGGCCTGCGGGCCGGCCTGGTGATGCTGGCCCCGCTCTGCCTGCTGCCGGGGCCGATGTGGCTGGGGCTGAGCTGGGGCTACTGGGCGCTGGTGGCGATGACCTTCTGCGAGTCGGTGCTCACCCAGTTCTTCGCGCCGGCCGAGCAGGCGGCCATCCCCCTGCTGGTGAGCTACCCCCAGCTGCTCGCCGCGAATTCCGTCTACCAGGCCACCAGCATGGCCGCCACGATCGTCGGTTTCGCCCTCGGCGACCCGATCCTGCGCCTGCTGCGCACCCTGCTGGCCCAGGTGGGCATCCCGGGCGGCGAGTTCGTGCTGCTGCCGCTCTGCTACGGCGCCGCGGCCGTGGCCATCGCCGGGATCGAGATCCCTGAGCCGCCGCGGGTTCCGCGTTCCATCTCCGTCTGGGAGGAGATCGGCGAGGGGGTGCAGGTGCTGCGGGAGCGACCCAACGTGCGCAGCGCCATGATCCAGCTGGTGCTCCTCTACAGCCTGCTGGCGGCCCTCTACGTGCTGGCGATCAGCCTGGCGGCGGCGATCGGCGGGCTCGGCCCCACCCGCTTCGGCGTGCTGCTGGCGATGAGCGGCGTGGGGCTGGCCCTGGGGGCCCTGGCCATGGCCCAGCTGGGCGAGCGCTTCAGCCGCCGCGGGCTGGCCAGCGCGGGGCTCGGAACCATTGCCTGGTGCCTGGTGCTGCTGGGCCAGCTGCGGGGCAACCTCGTCTTCACCCTGCTGCTCTGCGGCCTGCTGGGGGTGGGGGCGGCGCTGCTGGCGATCCCGGCCCAGACCACGATCCAGGAGGACACCCCGGAGAACCAGCGCGGCCGGGTGTTCGGCCTGCAGAACAACCTGATCAACATCGCCCTCAGCCTGCCCCTGGTGCTGGCCGGCACCGTGGTGAGCCGCTACGGGCTGCTGCCGGTGCTCTGGGGGCTGGCGGCCATCGCCACCGTCGCCGCCCTGAGTGAGCGCCCCTGGCGCAGCAGCTGAGCGCCCGCCCAGCGCTGCTACATTCCGCTGTTGCGTGGGGCCCTACAGGTGTTGCACATTGCCTGGCTGGGCAAGAAGTCTCCGTTCTGCGGCAACGTCACCTACGGCCTCAGCACCACCGAAGCCCTGCGGCTGCGCGGCCACGCGGTGAGCTTCATTCACTTCGACACCCCCACCCCCTCCCTGGGACGGCCGGAAGCGGGAGGAGGCGAGCACGATCCGCCGGGGGCGCCGGAGGCCAACCCAGAGGTGGCCCTGCCCTACCTGGTGAAGTCGCAGGTGTACACGATCCCATCCCCGGGGGCCCAGCGGGAGCTGCGGGAGTCCCTGGAGCGGCTGCGGCCCGATCTGGTGCACGCCAGCCTCACCCTCTCCCCCCTCGACTTCCGGCTGCCCGACCTCTGCCAGCAGCTGGGTCTGCCCCTGGTCGCCACCTTCCATCCCCCCTTCGACGCCGGGCTGCGCAACCTCACCGCCGGCACCCAGCAGCTCACCTACCAGCTCTACGCCCCCTCCCTGGCGAAGTTCGACCGGGTGATCGTCTTCTCCGAGCTGCAGGCCGAGGTCCTGGTGCGCCTGGGGGTACGGCGCGAGCGGCTGGCGGTGATCCCCAACGGGGTCGACACCGACACCTGGGCGCCGGCCTCCCCGGGCAGCGAGCCTGAGCTTGCCCAGCTGAGGCTGACGGTGGGCGGCCGCCGCGTCTTTCTCTACATGGGGCGGGTGGCCACCGAGAAGAACGTCGAGGCGCTGCTGAAGGCCTGGCGGCTGGTGCGGCCCCAGGGCTGCGTGCTGGTGATTGTGGGGGACGGGCCGCTGCGCTCCTCCCTGCAGACGGGCAGCGAAGCCGATGTGATCTGGTGGGGCTACGAGGCCAGCCGCGCCCGCCGGGTGGCGCTCCTGCAGCTCGCCGAAGTGTTCCTGCTGCCGTCGCTGGTGGAGGGCCTGTCCCTGGCCCTGCTGGAGGCCATGGCCTGCGGCACCGCCTGCGTGGCCACCGATGCCGGCGCCGACGGGGAGGTGCTGGAGGGGGGGGCGGGCATCGTCATCAGCACCCAGGGCGTCACCACCCAGCTGCGCACCCTGCTGCCGGTGCTGCGCGACCAGCCGGTGCTGACGGCGGAGCTGGGACGCAGGGCGCGCCAGCGAGCACTGGAGCGCTACACCCTCACCGGCAATATCGACGCCCTGGAGCGGCTCTACGGCGAGCTCTGCCCACAGCCGGTGGCGGTCTGACCGCAGGCTCCGGCCCGGTCCCGACGCTGCCGATCGCCGCGGATCACGTCAGGATTGAGGCACGGCTCCAGGTGCCATGAACTCACCCATCGCCACCCAGGCCGTGACCGGCTCCGACAGACCCATACCCACCAGGCCCATCGTCTCGGTTGTCGACGATGACCCCCACATCCGGGTGATGGTGGCCGAGGAGCTGGCGGACTCGGGCTGCGACGTGGTGGCCATGACCAACGGCCGTGGCCTCGAGACGAGGCTGGCCGAGGGGGGGATCGATCTGGTCTTCCTCGACGTGCAGATGCACGACTGCGACGGCATCGAATGCCTGCGCGACCTGCGCAGCCAGGGGTTCACCGTGCCGGTGGTGATCTTCACCTCCCTGAACGACCCGGAACGGCGCCGCCAGGCCCGGGAGGCCGGTGCCGACGACTACGTGCTCAAGCACGAACTTCTCGACAAGCTCCCGGAACTGCTGGAACGGCTCCTGCCCCGAAGGAGCGAGAACAGCCACCTGTGACGACCACCCCACCGATGGCCCCCCAGAGCGGGACCCCTCCCCGTGGCTGGCGTCAGCGGATGTTCGGAAGCCTGCTGGGTCAGCTGCGGCTGGCGGCCTTCACCTGTGTCTTCCTGGGCTTCAGCGCCGCTGCCGCCTTCACCCTCCTGATCAACCGGGACTGTCTGCTGCATCACCAGCACGATGACCAGCGGCTGGCGGCGGGCTCCCTCGCCGACGCGCTCGACCGGCTCGTCGCCGATCCGTCCGCCTCCCACGCCGCCCGTCTGCGCGGGGAGCTGGAGCGCCGCAGTGACCGGGAACGTTTCTTCTGGGTGCAACACGGGGACGGCTCCCTGCTGCTGCCCAGGCCCGTCGCCGCCGAGCTGGTGGCCCTGCCGGCGCTGGCGGGGCAGGCGATGGCGGCGCACCGCAGCACCTGGTCGATCCGATCGTTCACGCCCCTGCTGATCGGCACGGATCGCCGCCTGGTGAAGGATCCGGAGGGCAACAGCTTTCTCACCTACACCCTGCACAGTTCCGCCGGCGGCAGCCGGCTCTGGGTCGCCGAGGACATCAGCACCA
>CAZBMT010000280.1:0-3914 GCA_964492645.1 uncultured Cyanobium sp.
TACACCAAGGAAGGCAACATCGCCCGCCTCAACGAGATGGGCATCACCGACGTCGACAAGGTCTATGAGGCCGAGGAGCTCGCCTCCGGCGAGAACGTGGTCTTCGCCGGCAGCGGCATCACCCCCGGCCTGCTGTTCAAGGGCGTCGTCTTCGA
Source organism: uncultured Cyanobium sp. (assembly GCA_964492645.1). Taxonomy (GTDB): domain Bacteria; phylum Cyanobacteriota; class Cyanobacteriia; order PCC-6307; family Cyanobiaceae; genus Cyanobium. The sequence continues at coordinate 156 of CAZBMT010000280.1, forward strand.
GGCCGACTGCACCCGCACCAGCAGCCTGATCATCAGCACCCTCGACCGCAGCGCCCGCTTCACCGATACGGTGCATATCAAGGAGGGCGCCAAGAGCATCGCCCTGCGCTGATCCCACCAGAGTCCGGACCTCGGAGCCCGCCTCCATGCACATCGCCGTCGTCGGTCTGAGCCATCGCACGGCTCCGGTGGAAATCCGCGAGCGCCTGAGCATCCCCGAGCAGACCATGGAGGACTCCCTCCAGCGTCTGCGGGCGGATGAGCAGGTCATCGAGGCCTCGATCCTGAGCACCTGCAACCGGCTGGAGATCTACACGCTCCTGCGCCACCCCGAACAGGGCATCATCGCCATCGGCGACTTCCTCAGCTGCCAGTCCGGACTGGCGGTGGAGGAACTTCGCCCCCATCTGTTCACCTACCACCATGAGGAGGCCGTTGGCCACCTGCTGCGGGTGGCCGCCGGGCTCGACAGCCTGGTGCTCGGGGAGGGTCAGATCCTCTCCCAGGTGAAGAAGATGGTGCGTCTGGGTCAGGAGCACCGCTCCGTGGGCCCGATCCTCAACCGCCTGCTGAACCAGGCGGTGAGCACCGGCAAGCGGGTACGCACCGAGACCAACCTGGGCACCGGGGCGGTGTCGATCAGCTCGGCGGCCGTCGAGCTGGCCCAGCTGAAGGTGGGCCAGGCCCGGGGCACCGACGAGCTGGTTCCCCTTGACCAGGAGCAGGTGGCGGTGGTGGGGGCCGGCCGCATGGCCCGGCTGCTCCTGCAGCACCTGCAGGCCAAGGGCTGCCGGGGGGTGGTGCTGCTCAACCGCACCGTCGCCCGGGCCGAGGCTCTGGCGGCCGATTTCCCCACCCTGCCCGTGCAGTGCCGTCCCCTCGACGACCTCGACCACTGCCTGAGCACCTGCTCGCTGGTCTTCACCAGCACCGGCGCCGAGGAGCCGATCATCACGGCCCGGCGGCTGGAGGGGCTGAACCGCCGTTCCAGCCTGATGCTCATCGATATCGGTGTACCCCGCAACATCAGCGCCGATGCGGCCGAACTCCAGGGTGTCGACAGTTTCGACGTCGACGATCTCCAGGAGGTGGTCGCCCGCAACCAGGAGGCCCGGCGGGAGATGGCCGCCGAGGCCGAGGGGCTGCTGGCTGAGGAATCACGCCTGTTCCTGGAGTGGTGGGACGGCCTCGAGGCGGTGCCCCTGGTCAACAGACTGCGCCTCCAGCTGGAGGACATCCGCGAACAGGAGCTGCAGAAGGCCCTCAGCCGGATGGGGCCGGACCTTTCCGCCCGCGAGCGGAAGGTGGTCGAAGCCCTCAGCAAGGGCATCATCAACAAGATCCTGCACACACCGGTCACCCGGCTGCGGGCCCCCCAGCCCCGCCAGCAGCGGCGCGCGGCCATGGCGGTGCTGCAGGACCTCTTCGAGCTTCACGACGACCCACCGGAGGCATGAGCCCCGCCTCACGGGAGGGTCCCCGCTTCAACGGCTCCAGCACCCCATTTCACTGCAACGGAACATGAACCGAGACGCCGCAGCGCCGCGCTCCCCGTCACCACGCTCCAGTACGGTCTGGCCAGCCAAGGACCGAGGACTGGGCTCATGAAACGCGTTCTGGCCATCATCCTGGGAGGCGGAGCGGGAACACGTCTCTACCCCCTCACCAAGATGCGGGCGAAGCCCGCCGTTCCTCTCGCCGGCAAATACCGACTGATCGATATACCCATCAGCAACTGCATCAACTCGGAGATCAACAAGATCTACGTGCTGACACAGTTCAACAGCGCCTCGCTCAACCGTCACCTGACGATGAGCTACAACCTCTCCTCCGGTTTCGGCCAGGGCTTCGTCGAGGTGCTGGCCGCCCAGCAGACCCCCGACAGCCCCAGCTGGTTCGAAGGCACGGCCGATGCGGTGCGCAAGTACCAGTGGCTGTTCCAGGAGTGGGATGTGGACCACGTGCTGATCCTCTCCGGTGACCAGCTCTACCGGATGGATTACAGCAAGTTCGTGCAGCACCACATCGACTGCGGCGCCCATCTGACGGTGGGTGCCCTGCCGGTGGACGCGGCCCAGGCGGAGGGCTTCGGCCTGATGCGCACCTCCACCGACGGCCGGATCCTGGAGTTCAGCGAGAAGCCCAAGGGCGACGCCCTGGAGGCCATGCGGGTCAACACCGAGAGCCTCGGACTCTCGGCCGAGGAGGCCGCCAAGCGGCCCTACCTGGCCTCGATGGGGATCTACGTCTTCAACCGCAACACCCTGTTCGACCTGCTGGCCAGCCATCCGGAGGCCACCGATTTCGGCAAGGAGATCATCCCCGCCTCCCTCGGTCGGGGGGACCACCTGCAGACCTTCCTCTTCGACGATTACTGGGAGGACATCGGCACGATCGGGGCGTTCTACGAGGCCAACCTGGCCCTCACCGACCAGCCCAACCCGGCCTTCTCCTTCTACGACGAGAAGTTCCCCATCTACACCCGGCCCCGCTACCTGCCCCCCAGCAAGCTGCAGGATGCCCAGGTGACCCAGTCGATCATCGGCGAGGGATCCCTGCTCAAGGCCTGCAGCATCCACCACTGCGTGCTCGGCGTGCGCTCCCGGGTCGAGGACGAGGTGGTGCTTCAGGACACCCTGCTGATGGGGGCCGACTTCTTCGAATCCTCCGAGGAACGGCTGGTGCTGCGCGAGCGGGGCGGCACCCCGATCGGCGTGGGCCGGGGCACCACGGTGAAGGGGGCGATCCTCGACAAGAACGTGCGCATCGGCCGCGACGTCACCATCGTCAACAAGGACAGGGTGGAGGAGGCCGACCGGCCGGAGCTCAACTTCTACATCCGCAACGGCATCGTCGTGGTGGTGAAGAACGGCACCATCGCCGACGGCACGGTGATCTGAACCCCCAGCCCCGGGGAGGGCTGGGCCAGCAGTTGCTGACATCCCTCCCCGGGACACCGACGCCCCGCCGACCGCTGGCCACAGTGGCGAAGCAGCAAGACAGTCACGCTCCTATGGGCAAGGCGCATTTCGGACTCATCGGCCTCGGCGTGATGGGTGAGAATCTGGTTCTCAACGCCGAGAGAAACGGTTTCTCGAGCGTCGTCTACAACCGGACCTACGCCAAGACCGAGGAGTTCCTGGCCGGACGCGGCGCCGGCAAGGACATCGTGGGGGCGGCCACCCTTGAGGCGTTCGTGGCGGCGCTGGAGCGGCCTCGCCGCATCCTGATGATGGTGAAGGCCGGCGAGCCCGTGGATGCCACCATCGCCAGCATCTCGCCGCTGCTCGAGGAGGGCGATCTGCTGATCGACGGCGGCAACTCCCTCTACACCGACACCGAACGGCGGGTGGCTGAGCTGGAGAGCAGGAGTTTCGGCTACATCGGCATGGGCGTCTCCGGCGGCGCCAAGGGGGCTCTGGAGGGGCCGAGCATGATGCCCGGCGGCACCAAGGCGGCCTACGACGCCATCGAAAGCCTGGTCACGAAGATGGCCGCCCAGGTGGAGGACGGCCCCTGTGTCACCTACATCGGCCCCGGCGGCGCCGGTCACTTCGTCAAGACCGTTCACAACGGCATCGAGTACGGCATCGAGCAGATCCTGGCCGAGGCCTACGACCTGATGAAGCGCATCGCCGGCATGGACGGCGATGCCATGGCCGATGTGCTGGCGGGATGGAACCAGACCGAGGAGCTCGCCTCCTTCCTGGTGGAGATCACCGAGGTGTGCCTGCGCACCAAGGACCCCGAGAGCGGCGG
>CAZBMT010000281.1:0-3911 GCA_964492645.1 uncultured Cyanobium sp.
GGGCCTACCTGCAGAACCAGATGGCCGTCGCCCTCGGTGGCCGTGTCGCCGAGGAGATAGTCTACGGCGAGGACGAAGTCACCACCGGCGCCTCCAATGACCTGCAGCAGGTGGCCCGCGTCGCCCGCCAGATGGTCACCCGCTTCGGCATGAGCGACCGCCTCGGCCCTGTCGCCCTGGGCCGTGCCCAGGGGGGCATGTTCCTCGGCCGCGACATCGCCGCCGAGCGCGACTTCTCCGAGGACACGGCCGCCGCCATCGACGAGGAGGTCTCCCAGCTGGTGGCCGACGCCTACCGCCGCGCCACCGAGGTCCTGCTCGCCAACCGGGCCGTGCTCGATGAGCTGGCCGAGCTGCTGGTTGAAAAGGAGACCGTGGATGCCGAGGAGCTCCAGGAGCTGCTCATCTCCCGTGATGTGACGGTTGCCACCTACGTCTAGGTCTCCCTGCGAGTCCCTGATCCAGTCCCTGCACCACCAGCCCCTGCTGGTGGTGCTTCGCGCTGAGCGGCCAGCGCTGCTGGCCCCCCAGCTGGGCCAGCTGGCCGACCTGGGGGTCCGCCATGTGGAGATCGCCTGGGGGGGCTCGGCGGACTGGATCCCCGAGTGCAGGGGCCTGATCGAGGCGTTCCCCGATCTGCACCTGGGGGCGGCCTCGATCTGCACACCCGCGGCCCTCGCCGCTGCGCTGGAGGCCGGCTTCTCCTACGGCGTCTCCCCCGTCCTGGAGGCGGAGCTGCTGGAGACGGCCGCGCTGGCCCGCTTCGCCCTGGTGCCCGGGGTGATGACTCCCACGGAGGTGAACCGGGCACGCAGCCTGGGTTGTCCGATCGTCAAGCTGTTCCCCGCCGCCAGCGTCGGCATCGGCCACTGGCGACGGCTGCGGGATCCCCTCGGTCCGCCGTTGCCCTTCTGCATCGCCGCCGGCGGTCTCCTGCCCGGCGATGTGCCCCCCTGGCTGGAGGCCGGTGTCGATGCTGTCGCCCTGGGCTCGTCGCTGGTCGCCCGGGGGCCTGAACCCCTGCGGCAGGTGATGGCGGAACTGGCGTCGCGGCGGCCCTGAGCGGGCGGTGGACGGATCACCAGAGGCTGCACTGGCCCTGCTGGCGCAGCAGGTGATCGGCCAGCACCAGGGCCACCATGGCCTCCACCATCGGCACGGCCCTGGGCAGGACGCAGGGGTCGTGGCGTCCCTTCGCCGCCAGGGTGGTGGCGGCGCCGCTGGCGTCGATGGTCTGCTGCTCCTTTCGGATCGTGGCCGTGGGCTTGAAGGCCACCCGCAGCTGAATCTCCTCCCCGTTGCTGATGCCCCCCTGGATGCCGCCCGAGTTGTTGGTGGCGGTGCGCAGGCGGCCGTCGTCGCTGGGCAGGAAGGCGTCGTTGTGCTCGCTGCCGCGCAACAGGGTGCCGCCGAAGCCGGAGCCGATCTCGAACCCCTTGGTGGCCGGCAGCGACATCACCGCCTTGGCCAGATCGGCCTCCAGCTTGTCGAACACCGGCATGCCCAGACCCACCGGCGGATTGCGCACCACGCACGCGATCACGCCGCCGCAGGAATCACCCTCGCGACCGATCTGCTCGATGCGCTCGATCATGTGCCCGGCAGTACCTGCGTCCGGGCAGCGCACGATGTTCGCCTCGATCGCCTCGATGGTCACGGCGCTGGGATCGATGGCCGCTTCGATCGTGTGAATCCGCTGCACCCAGGCCAGCACTTCGGTGCCGGCGACTTTGGCCAGCAACTGCTTGGCGATGGCACCTGCCGCCACCCGGCCGATGGTTTCGCGGGCTGATGCCCGACCGCCGCCGCTGCGGGCCTGGATGCCGTATTTGGCCTGGTAGGTGGCGTCGGCGTGGGAGGGCCGGAAGGCCACCGCCATCTCGCTGTAATCCTGCGGGCGCTGATCCTTGTTGCGCACCACCATGGCGATCGGCGTGCCCAGGGTCACCCCGTCAAGAAGGCCGCTGAGGATCTCCACCCGGTCGTCCTCCTTGCGGGGGGTGGTGATTTTGCTCTGGCCGGGCTTGCGGCGATCCAGCTCTGCCTGGATCGCCGCGAGATCCAGCTCCAGCCGCGGCGGGCAGCCGTCGACGATCACGCCCACGCCGCCGCCGTGGGATTCACCGAAGGTGTGGATGCGGAAGAGCTGGCCAAAGCTGCTGCCCATGGGCTGGTTGCGCTGGGCCGAGCCTACAAACCGCTCCGGTGCGTAGCGTCGTCAGGCGCTGTACCCGGACCTTGCGCAAAACCGAGCGGGCGGCCCTGATCCTGCGGCGGCTCGAGGAGCTCTACCCCGAGACGCCGGTGCCTCTCGACCACAGCGACCCGTTCACGCTGCTGGTTGCGGTGCTGCTCAGCGCCCAGTGCACGGATAAGAAGGTGAACGAGGTGACGCCGGCCCTGTTCGCGGCGGGGCCTGATCCGGCGGCGATGGCTGCCCTGAGCGAGGAGACGATCCTCGGCCATATCCGTCAGCTGGGGCTGGCCCGCACCAAGGCGAAGAACGTGAAGCGCCTGTCCGAACTGCTGCTGGAGCGCCATGGCGGCGAGGTGCCCGCCAGCTTTGAGGCGCTCGAGGCCCTCCCTGGCGTGGGCCACAAGACTGCCTCGGTGGTGATGGCCCAGGCCTTCGGCGTGCCCGCCTTCCCGGTGGACACCCACATCCACCGCCTGGCCCAGCGCTGGGGGCTCAGCAGTGGCGAGAGCGTGGCGCGCACCGAGACCGATCTCAAGCGCCTGTTCCCGCACCAGGCCTGGAACAGGCTGCACCTGCAGATCATCTTCTACGGCCGCGAGCACTGCAGCGCCCGCGGCTGCGACGGCACCGTCTGCGGCTTGTGCCGGGAGCTGTACCCCACCCGGCGCCGGCCTCTGATCACCCGCAAGGCCTGAGGGCGCGCAGCTCCAGCACCGTCGGTCCCACCCAGATGCTGCCAGGATCCCGGCGGGCCGCCGCCATCTCTGCGGCCACGGCCTGCGCATCCGCCTCGCTCCAGAGGCCGGCCGCCTGCAGCCGCTGGCCGTAGACGTCCACGAACGGCTCCAGCCAGTCGGCCACCCAGCTGGCCGGACCTCCTATCGCCGGCAGGGGGCGCAGCTCCTCGATCCGCCAGCCGCGCGCCGCCAGGCGTGACGGCAGGCGGCGGTTAACGTTGGCATCGCCGCCACCGGCCGCGAAGCTGGCCAGGCAGGCCTGACCGAAGCGGCCCATCGCCTCGCCGTGGGGGTGGAGGCCGAAGGTCGGCCAGTGCACGTATTCGTGGAACACGGCCGCGCCGCCGGGGCGCAGGGCCAGCTCCAACTGGTTTAGCAGCGGATCGAGATCCGTTAGGAACATCGCCAGCCAGCGGCACCAGCTCAGCGTGAAGCCCTCGATCGCCAGCGGTTCCGCCCGCAGGTCGTGCCGCTGGATCGTGAGCTGGGGAAGGTTGCGGGCCGCCGCCAGCTCCCGGGCGGCCGCGACGTAGGCCGCGTTGCTCTCCAAGCCGAGCACCCGCCCGTTCGGGCCCACGATCGCCGCGAGATCCACCGCCGCCAGCCCCGGGCCGCAGCCCAGATCAAGCACGGCATCGCCCGGACCGAGCCCGGCCCGCCGCCAGGCGGCTTCGGCCCGCGGCCGCCAGAGGCGGTGCTGCAGCGCCAGCCTCCTCTGTTCCGCCGGATCACTGCCCAACACGTAATCACTGCCGTTCTCCCAGGAGTCCATGGCCTTGGCGCGCTGCCCGCTCTCAAGTGTGGCGCTCGCTCAAAAAAATCCGCCAAGAAAAAGCCCCCTCGCCAGAGGGGGCTCACGGTGGTTTGCTCCAGCCGTGGGGTTAGTTGAGAAATCAGTTCAGCTGAATCGATCAGCCGATCGCCGGGGCGGTCAGGGCCACCGGGGTGGCGCTGGCGGCCGCCAGGTCGAGGGGGAA
>CAZBMT010000282.1:0-3902 GCA_964492645.1 uncultured Cyanobium sp.
CAGCAGCAGCAGCGGCCGGCCGGCGAACAGGAAGAAGAAGTTGAACACCAGGAAGGTGGCCACCACGAACACCCGGTGGCGGATCCGATCCCGGTCGGGCTCGGCGCCGCGGCGCCGCACCCGGGTGCGCAGGGCCGATTCGATCGCCCGGCCGGCGAGGGTGCCCAGCCAGGTGCACAGCCCCAGGAACAGGGGCACCGCCACCAGCTTGGGCACGTCGATCGCCTGGCCGAGCAGGTAGAAGCCCGGCCGCAGCAGCTGGGCCAGCTGGTCCTCCTGGCGCAGCCAGACGCCGGAGAAGTAGTAGTCCCAGTTGCCGGCGTAGACGTAGTAGTAGACGAAGTAGCCGAAGACCAGGCCCACGTAGCCGTAGCGCTCGAAGGCGAAGGCAGGGGTGGGCAGCCTGGCCCAGTAGAGGCGCTCGGCGTCGATGTCGATGCAGGGCTGCTGGCAGGCCACGCAGGCGCTCTGCTCGCTGCCGTCGGGCTGGACGGTGCGGCACATCGACTGGGTGATCGGCGTGCTGGCCATGTGGGCCCGGCTGCCCAGCAGGCCGGTGGGCGTCGAGAAGACGCTCTGCACCGGGGCCATCGGGCAGAAGTACTGGCACCAGCTCTTGCCGCCGTAGAGCCAGCCCACGGCGATGGCGCAGGCGATCGTGAAGCTGAGCCAGGCGAAAAGCACCAGGCGGTCGGCATTGAAGAAGAGGATGCGGCCGCAGAGGCCCACGAACAGCCAGCCGAACTGCAGCCGGGAGTAGTGCTTGCCCAGCCAGGAATCGGCCGGCACCTTGGCCAGCTGCAGACGCTTCTCGCCCGTCTTGGGGTTCACCTTGGCGATCTGGCGCTGCAGCCCCAGGGCGCGGGGGATCTGGGAGAGGAAGGAGAGCGGGCAGATGCGCCGCCACAGCTCGTGGCCGAAGACCAGCAGGATGAAGATGCCCGAGGGCACCACCAGGCCCCAGAACAGGGTGGTGCCCAGGGGGTAGGGGGTCTCGGTCAGGCAGACGCCCTGCACCGTCACGCAGGCCTCCGGCAGCCGCAGGGGGCTCCAGGGGTGGTCGGGCGCGGTGAAGCGGGGTGTGAACGGGTCGTAGAGCAGGGAGAGGATGATCAGCAGCCAGCCGGTGGTGAGCGCCCAGCGCACCAGATGCATCCGCCGTTCCGTCACTGAATCACCCGCGCCGCAGCGCCGAAGTGGGGCAGACCATAGCGATGGCCTCAGAAAGCTGTCGCCCCTCTCAGGAGCCACTCCTCCGTGGCGGCGAGGCCAGCACCAGGATCAGGGCACTGACCAACAGGACCAGGGTGGAGAGCACCTGGATCTGGGGGGAGATCTCCCGCTGGAAGGCGCCGGCCAGATAGAGCGGCAGGGTGAGCGTTTCGCCGGCGGTGAAGCTGCTGACCACGTAGTCGTCGAAGGACAGGGAAAAGGAGAGCAACATCGCCGCCAGCAGCCCCGGAGCCAGCAGCGGCAGGGTGACCCGGCGGAAGGCCGCCAGCGGCGGAGCGCCCAGATCCTGGGCCGCCAGCTCGAGCGTGGGGTCGAACCCCGCCAGGCGGGCCTTGAGGGTGAGGGCCGCATAGCTCAGGCAGAACAGGCTGTGGGAGAGCAGCAGGGTGAGCGGGCCCCGCGGCAGATCCAGGCCCACGAACAGGGTCAGCAGCGCCGTGGCCAGCACGATCTCGGGGTTGGTGAGCGGCAGGGCCAGCAGCAGTTCGATCCAGCGCCCGCCGCGCACCCTGGCGCGGCTGAGGGCCAATGCCATCAGCCCGCCCAGCAACACCGCCAGCAACGCCGCCGCCATCGCCAGGCCAAGGCTGGTGAGGAAGGCTGCGGTGAGCGCACCGTCCTGAAACGGGTGGCGCCAGTTCTCCAGGGTGAAGCCCCGCCAGATCAGGTTGAACCGCCCGCGGGGGGCGTTGAAGCTGAACAGCACCGTGACGACCACGGGCGCATAGAGGAGCGCATAGGCCAGAGCGCTCCACAGCCCCAGCAGCAGCGAACCGGCCCTGTTCATGGCAGCGGCAACTCCTCCAGCCCCCTGCCGCGCCACTGCAGCACGACCGCCATGGTGATCAGGGCCATCAGCACCAGCGTCAGCGCCGCCGCCCGCGGCGCCTGCAGCTGCACCAGCAGCAGATTGTCGATGGCGTTGGCGATCATCCGATCATTGGGCCCGCCGAGGAAGCGGGGGTTCACCACGTCCCCGGCGGCGGGGATCAGGCTCAGCAGCAGGCCGGCACCGAGCCCCGGCAGCGACAGGGGCCACACCACCCGGGCGAAGCTGCGCAGCGGACCGGCATGGAGATCGGCGGCGGCCTCCAGCAACCGCGGGTCGATCCGCTGCATCGCCACCACCAACGGCAGCACCAGGAACGGCAACAGGGTGTTGGTGAGCCCGATGATCACGGCGGCGGGGGTGTTGAGCAGCCGGCCATCCCGCAGCACCCCCAGCCCATTGAGTCCCTCGGTGAGCCCCAGGTCCTCCACCAGTCCCAGCACCGGGCCGACGTCCCCCAGCAGGCTGGTCCAGGCGATCGCCCGGACCAGATAGGACGTGAGCGAGGGAAGCACCACCAGGCCGATCAGCAGGGGCTGCCAGCGGCCGCCGCGGAAACGGATCGCGAAGGCGAGCGGGTAGGCCAGCACCAGGCCCACCGCCGTGGCGATGGCCGCGAAGCTGAAGGAACGCACCAGGATCGGGCCAGTGGACTGGAGCACCTCGGTGTAGTTGGCCACCCGGCAGGTGAACGCCGTGTCGAGGCCGAAGCGGCTGAGTGGCTCCGACAGCGACAGCGGCACCAGACCCAGCAGGGGCAACACGTAGAGCCCCAGGAGCCAGAGCAGGCCGGGCGTCAGCAGCAGCCACGGCCACCGGGGACGGCGGGCCTCAGCCCTCGGTGATCTGGGCAAAGCGCTCCTCCCAGCGGGCCTCCTCCTGGTCGCTGAGCGGGCCGAAGACGTGCAGCTTCTTCTGCATGGCCGCATCCGGGAACATCAGCGGGTTGTTCGCCAGGGGGGCGGTGGCGGGATCCTTGGCCAGCACCTCGCGCACCCCTTCCACCGGGGAGATGTACTGCACCGCGGCGGCGATGCGTGCCGCCTCCACCGGCTCGTAGACCCAGTTGAGCCAGCGGGCCACCTCCTGCGGGTGGCGCGCGCCCTTGGGCATCAGCATCACATCGGCCCAGAGCACGCCGCCGCTGTCCGGCACCAGAAAGCGCAGGTCGGGCTGATCCATGGCCAGCTGCGCCACATCCCCCGACCAGCCGATGCAGGCGGCCAGGTTTCCGGCCAGCAGATCGTTCTGGTAGTCGTTGCCAGTGAAGCGGCGGATCTGGCCGTCCTTGCGCGCCTTCTCCAGCCGATCAAAGGAGGGCTGGGCCGCCTCCCAGGTGGGCCGGGCGATGTCCTGGCCGTCGGCGAGCATCAGCAGGCCCATGGTGTCGCGCATCTCGAGCAGGGCCGACACGCGGCCCTTGAGCGCCGGATCGAACAGATCGTCGATGCCGCGCAGTTCCCTGCCGGTGGCCTTGATGTTGTAGGCAATGCCGGAGATGCCCGACTGCCAGGGCAAACTGAAGCGCTGCTCCGGATCCCAGGAAGGCCTGCGCAGGGAGGGAACGAGGTTGCGGGCGTTGGGCACGTCCGCCAGCGGCAGCGGCTCCATCCAGCCCAGTCGGATCAGCCGCTCGGCCATCCAACCGGTGAGCACGATCAGATCCTGGGCGAGGGGCTGCCCAGCGGCCAGCTGGGGCTGGATGCGGGCGAAGAACTGGCGCACATCGTTGACGTCCTCGACATAGCGCACCTTGATGCCGGTGTCCTTCTGGAAGCGCGCCACGCTGCCGGGGGCGCCGGGGGCGTCGACATCGATGTAGAGGGGGAAGTTGGAGATC
>CAZBMT010000283.1:0-3899 GCA_964492645.1 uncultured Cyanobium sp.
TACCGCCAGCTCAAGCACTGATTCGATGCTCACGGTCCCTGGCAGCAGTGCGTCCCCCCCGCAGCACGACGGCATCCCCCGGTTCACTGTCGCCGAGCTCAACCAGGCCATCGGCTCCCTGCTGGAGCGGGGCTTCGCCCCCCGCTTCCTGCTGGAGGCCACCGTGGGGCGTCCCCAGCAGAAGAAGGGCCATCTCTGGCTGACCCTCGTCGACGGCCAGGCCAGCATCCAGGGGGTGATCTGGTCGTCCCAGCTGCAGAAGCTCAGCTTCGTGCCCCAGGAGGGGGACGGGGTGGTGGTGGTCGGCAAGCTCAATTTCTGGGCGGCGCGGGCCAGCCTCACGGTGCAGGTGCTGGATGTGCGGCCCAGCCTGACCACCGTCCTGCGCCGGTTCGAGCAGGTGCGCAGCCGGCTGGAACCGGAAGGACTGTTCGCGCCGGAGCGGAAGCAACCGTTGCCCCGCTGGCCCCGTCGCATCGCCCTGCTCACCAGCGTGCCCAGCGCCGCCCTTGCCGACATGCTGCGCACCGCCAGGGAACGCTGGCCTGCCACCGACCTCCTGGTGGTGCCGATCCCGGTGCAGGGGAACGTGGAAGCCCAGATCGTGGCTGCCGTCGAAAACCTCGCTGAACAGGGCGATCGCCTCGGCATCGAAGCCCTCGTGCTGGCCCGCGGCGGGGGCAGCCGGGAGGATCTGGTGGTTTTCGATGGCGAGCTCCTGGCCCGTTGCCTGGCGGCCTGCCGCTGGCCCGTCGTCTGCGGCATCGGCCACGAGGATGACGTGACCATCGCCGATCTGGTGGCCGACTACCGGGCGGCCACGCCCACGGCGGCCCTGGTGGCCCTGCTGCCGGACCGCAGGCAGGTGATCCGAGTGCTGGAGCAGGAGCGCGGCCATCTGCATCACTCCGTGATGCTGCGGATTGCCTCGGCCCGCCAACGGCTGGGCACCCGCCAGGAGCAGCTGCAGCGGCTGCACCCCGCCTGGCTGCTGAGCCGGCAGCGCCAGTGGCTTGACCAGCGGCGGCAACTGCTGCAGGCCCTTTCCCCGCGGCACCTGCTGGCCAGGGGCTTCAGCCTGCTTTGGGATCGCGATGGGCGCCTGCTGCGCTCGGTGGGGCAGCTGCGGCCAGGGGCAGGGATCACCGCCGAGCTGGCGGATGGCCGGGTGGCCCTGCAGGTGCAGTCGGTGGAACCGGACGGCCCCGGTCCCTGAGACCCATCACCGCCCACCGGCCCGGGCCAGCCCCCAGCCCCCCAAGCTCTTTCCATCGGACCCGCCAGGCCCGAAGCGGACTCCACGCCTTTCCTGTCCCCCGTTGCTCCCATGCCGAAGCCCTCCCCCCGATCCAGCGCCTCTGCCAAACCCGCCGATGACGTCCCGGGCCAGACCGCGGCTGCCGATCGGGCCAAGCCAGACGAGGCGGCCGAGGGCAACGACGTGAACGATGTGGCCCAGGAACTGAGCTTCAGGGAGGCCCAGACAGCCCTCGAGCTCTGTCTGGCCCAGCTGCAAGACCAGGAGCTGGATGTGGAAGCGATGGCCGATCTCTATCGCCGGGCCCTGGCCTATGCCGAACGCTGCGAGACGGTGCTGGCCCAGGTGGAGCAGCAGGTGATGCAATGGGATCCCGGCCAGCCGGAGCTGGCCCCCACGCCCTATTCCCCATGAGTGACGACGCGCTGTCGACCCGCAGCGACCCCGGCGGCATCACCTGGATGGCCTGGGTCTATCTGCTGCTGGCCGTGGCGGGCGGGGTGCTCCCCTGGCTGGCCAATCTCGACTTCATCCGCAGTGAAGGCTCGGCCTTCGATCTGGGTCTGTTCATCCGTCAGGCCAATGCCAATCCGGCCGCCAGGTCCCTCTGCAGTGATCTGGCGATCGGGGCCATGGCCGTCACCATCTGGATGGTGCGCGAGAGCCGACGTCTGGGCATGCGGGGAATCGGCTGGGTCCTGCTCAGCTGCGTGACGATCTCCTTCGCCTTCGGGGCCCCCCTGTTCCTGCATCTGCGCGAACGGCGCCTGCAGGAGCTGGTCGGACGGAGTCCGACAGCGGCGGATCGGGACGGGTAGGACTCATGTCCCGGTGGACTCAGGAGCCATCGCCGATCTTGCCGCGCGGTTCCCCGCCGGCGTTAGCCTCCACATCGACGGCATCGACGGTGATCGTCACATCTCTGGCGTCGATCTCCCCGCCGGATCCGGATCCCCAGAAGAACGCGTTGGAGGGTTCCGGCGCCGTCGCTCCCTGTCCATCGCCAGGAGTGAAGGTGCTGCCGCAGGCCGGGCAGATGTCGGTGCCCAGGCTGGTGAAGCCGCAGCTGGGGCAGGTGCGCAGGCGACTCTTGACGAACTGCCAGCCGATCAGGGCGACCCCTCCCGCCAGCAGGGGCAGGAGCAGCAGGGCCAGGGTGAGTCCGCCAATGACATCCAGCAGCAGGCGGCCGGCCGAGGTGGGCACCAGCAACAGAGCCGCCGCCACTCCAATCCACAACCAGGGAAAGCGCCGTTCCATCAGCGCTGGAAGCGTTGATCGTTCTCGATCCAGCGCTCCAGAGCCGCAAGACCTTCAAGGCCGGCCCAGCCCAGCAGCAGGGCGGCCACCAGCCAGGCGGCCAGCAGGCCGAGGCCAACGAGTAAAGGAATCAGGGCCAGGGTGGTGAGGCCGATCAGCACGACCGCGCCGACGGCCGTGAACACCAGCGCCAGGCTGGCCGGCAGAGGGGGAATCCTGAGGGCAGGCTTGGCCAAGGGGCGATCCAATCAGATCCATCCATCCTGACCCGAAACAGGTCTGTCCTCAGCGGGGCAGAGGTGACGATGGCCCCCCAGCGGCACCGCCGGAAAGCACCACACTGAAACACTGGCCGAGATAGAGAACGGCACCCACCAGCCAGACCCAGAGCGTCAGCAGCAGCACACCGCCCACCACCCCGTAGGCCTGGAAGCGCACACCGAGGGCAAGCAGGCTCCTTCCCAGCAGCAGGTTGGAGATGGTGAGACTGCCGCTCACCAGCAGGGCTCCGGGAATCAGCGGGCGGAAGGGGATCCGACGCGACGGCAGCATCCACAGGAACAGCAGGGTGGCGCCGAAACCGATCAGCAGGGAGACCAGCAGGTCCAGACCGAAGGACAGGGAGCTCACCCACAGCAGTGGTTCAGGCAGGAAGGCCTGCAGCTGGTCATGGAAGCCCCTGGAGCCGAACAGACGCACCGTGCTGAAGAGTTGATCAATGACGATCAACAGGCCGACGAAAAGCAGCAGCACCAGGGCCTTCAGGCGCAGGGCCAGGAAGCGACGCACGTGCTCCTGCCAGCGCAGATGGTCGAACCCGAAGGGTCGGTTCCACCAGAGCCGATCGGCCCCGCGCTGGAGGGTGAGATAGATGTTGCTGGCACTGAGGGCAAGAAGCACAAGGCCGAGGATGCCGGCGCCGAATCCCTGGTTGGTGAAGCGTCGCAGGGTGGCTTCAAAGCCCGGCAGGACGGACGCGGGCAGCACCTGGCCGACGAGGACGATCAGACGATCAAAGCGCTCCACATCGCGCCCCAGGAGGCGAGACGCCACTGACAACACGATCAGCAGAGCTGGAAAGAACGACTGCAGCGTGTGGTACGCGAAAGCGGCACTCAGGTCAACGCAGTCCGCCCGCAGCCAAAGCAGATAGGCCTTCCAGAAAGGACGAAAGCGACGACGCCATTTCACGACAGGAGCATGGGAGAACTGATGTCTACAACATGCAGGAGCTGCTGCAGGCTTGCATCCTGCCCGGCGCCGTGCCCCTGCCGCAGCAGCCGCTGCTTCCCTGCGCCCCCGGGGCGGAGCAAGCCAACGGGGCGTCAACAGAAAAGCCACCCCTTCGGGTGGCTTTTCCTTGGAGCTCCGTCTCAACTGG
>CAZBMT010000284.1:0-3883 GCA_964492645.1 uncultured Cyanobium sp.
GACCAGCCTGCGCCTGGCGCCGGAACTGGTCGATGGCGCTCCCCTGGCGGCCTGACTGACGCCCCCTTCTTTCTCCCTTTCTCCTTCCCTTCCCTTATCTTCCCTTCGCTCCCATGGCCCCCTCCCTCGGCAGCCTTCCCGACGTTCCCGCCCCGATCAGCATCCGCGGTCCCCAGACCCAGACCAAGAAGAAAGGCTGCCGCCAGAAGAAATGCTCCAAATGGAAAGGCGGCAAGTGCTGCTGCGGCCGCGACTGAGTTCGCGCTGAACAAGGGGCCCCGGTCCGGCCGGGGCCCGCTTCAGTTGCCCCTGCCCTGGCGTTCCAGGCTCGGCATCAGGGCAATCGAGGCGGCCAGTCCCAGCGCCAGGATCAGCAACGCCGGAAACAGGGCCGCCCCCACCCGCTCGTCACTGGCGTACTGGTAGACGCGCACCGAGAGGGTGTCGAAGTCGAAGGGGCGCAGGGAGAAGGTGAGGGGCAGCTCCTTCACCACATCGACAAACACCAGCAGGCCCCCCACCAGCAGAGGACCGCGCAGCAGGGGCAGGTGAATGCGCCGCAGCACAGCCAGCCAGCCGCAACCCAGGCTGGTGGCCGATTCGTCCAGGCTGGGGGGAATCTGCTCGAACGAGGCGTCGAGTCCCTGCTTCGAGACGGCCATGAAGCGGTCGGCGTAGCCCCAGAGGAGCAGCAGCAGGGGGCTGAGCTGCAGCGGCCCGCCGATCAGCATCAGGGCCAGGGCCAGCACGGTGCCTGGCACGGCGTAGCCCATGCCGGCGAAGAAGGTGAGCCGGCCCAGTTGCCGGTTGGCCAGCCAGCGTCCGCTGATGGCCAGCACCAGGGCCGCCGCCACGGTGACCACCGCGGCGACCAGGGCCAGCCCCAGGCTGCGCAGGGTGAGGGCCAGCAGCTCCTCAAGCGGGTCGCTCTGCAGGTGGTCCCGGCTCGCCACCAGCCAGGTGAGGGGCAGCCCCAGGCTGACGACGGGCGGCAGCACGGTGAGCAGCTGGGCCAGCAGGCGACGCCACCCATGCAGCGGCCACTGCAGCGTGCCGGCATCGCCCTGCCCGAGGCTCCAGCGGCGGCTGCGGTGCCGCATCCAGCGTTCGGCCCCCACCAGCAGGCTGACCAGCACCAGGGCGATCAGGGCCAGCCCGACGGCCCCCGGCAGGTCGCCCTCCGCCTGCCAGCGCTGCAGGATCCCCCGCGACAGGGTGGGTACCCCCAACAGCTCAACGGCGCCGAGCTCGTTGACCACCTCCATGCCGCTGAGGGCGACACCGGCGCCGATGGAGGGCACCGCCAGGGGCAGGGCGACGCGGCGGAAGCTGCCCCAGGGGCCCACGCCGAGGCTGCGGCAGGCCTCCAGCTGGCGCTGGCCGCTGCCGGAAAAGCTCTCGGTGGAGAGCAGGAAGACATAGCTGTAGGTGGTCAGGCTGAGCAGCAGCAGGGCCCAGCCGATCCCATGCACGCGAAAACCCCAGCGGCTGCCGAGGTCGACCAGCACGGCGGCGAGCACGAAGGCCGGTGCCGCCAGGGGAAGCACCTGGGCCAGCCGCAGCCAGCGGCGCCCCGGGAAGCGGCAGCAGGCGGTGAGCCAGCCGTTGGCGGTGCCGAGCAGGGCCCCGATCAGGCCGACGCCCACCACCAGCACCAGGGTGTTGGTGAGCTGCTCCAGGCCTTCGGCCCCGAGAAGCAGGCTGCCGGAGCCGGCATCGCGCACCGCGAAGCCGGCCAGGGCCAGGAACGGCAGCACCGCCAGGGCGCAGACCACCAGAACGGCCGCCGCCAGGGAGGCCCGCCGCAGCGGCGGACCCGTCCGGGTGGCGACTGCCCGCTGCGCCGTTGCCGCTGTCGCCATCCGCTGTCCTACTTCCAGCCGTTCGATTCCATCATCTGTGTGGCCGCCCGGCTCTTGGAGCCGATCTGCTCCACCGAGACGCCATCGGCCCGGAAGGTGCCGAACCGCTTCAGGATCGGATTGTCACCGAAGCCCCTGAGCGGATACTCGTTGTTGGCTTCGGCGTAGCCGCGGCCGCCGGTGGGGGAGGCCAGGAACTCGATCAGCCGGATCGCCGCCTGGGGATTCCTGGAGTGGCGGGTGACGCCGGCGCCGGTGATGTTGACGTGGGAGGGGTTGAGATAGACCACCTTCAGCCGTTCGGCCAGCTGCTTGTCCTGGGCGCCGCCTTCCCCGGAGAGCATCCGGGCGATGTAGTAGGTGTTCACCACCCCCACACCGCACTCGCCGCGGGCGACGGCCCGGGCGAGGGGGGTGTCGGAGGTGAAGAAGGGCTGGCTGACGTTGGCCACCATGCCGCGGATCCAGGTGCGGGTGGCGGCGTCACCGTTGAGGATCATGCGGCTGGCCACCAGGGACTGGTTGTAGGGGCTCTTGCGCTCCCTCAGGCAGAGCTTGCCCTTGAGGGCCGGCTTGGCCAGATCGGCGTAGGTGCGGATCGTGGCGGGATTCACCAGTTTCGGGTTGACCACGATGGCGCGCACCCGGCGGGTGAGGCCGTACCAGCGGCCCTGGGTATCGCGCAGGTTGGCGGGCACGTCCCGCTGCAGGGCGGCCGAACGGGTGGGGCGGAACAGTCCCTGGTCGGTGGCGGCGTCGAGGCGGGCGGCATCGACGAGCACGAGCACATCGGCGGGGCTGTTCGCCCCCTCGCTCTTGAGTCGCTCCAGCAGGGCGTCGTCCTTGGCCTCCAGCACGTTCACCTTGATGCCGGTGCGGGCGGTGAACTGGCGGTAGAGCTCCTTGTCGGTGTTGTAGTGGCGACCGGAATAGACCCCGATGGTGGTGCCGGCCTGGGCGATGGCGGGAACCCTGGTCTGCGACTGGCCGATGGCCGGCTGGGGGGCGCCCCCGAACACGGCGAGCAGCGTGGCGGCCAGGGCCGCGGATCCGCCGACAGGCAGCAGCAGGCGAGGGTGGAGGAACCTGGACGTGGGCATCGGGGCAGAATGGCTGTCAGCCGGGACCCTATGAACACTGCGTGGGGGTGGTCGGAACAAACGACGCCAACCCGCGTATCAATGCTTACGTGGCTGGCACCCACTCCGGTGGTGTTCGCTCAGTAGGAGCTGGACCGGCGAACGGGGATCAGGGCGGGCTGCATCAGACCGCCGCCGCCGTTGTCGTCGTCGGAATCCATCGCCATCCACAGCACCAGACCGAGAAGGGCGAGCACGCCCGTCATCAGGAGGAACTCGGTCATGGGAGCGTTACGTAGATCGTCACCCTAGCGGCGCCAGCCGGTGGTTCCGTAGTGGATGCATCACAACGGGTCGGCGGATGGCCGATCAGGCGAAGCCCTTGCCCGCCTCGCCGGCCACGCAGGCCTGGAGCTGCTGGCGCAGTCGCTTGTGGTCGAGATCCTTGCCAATCAGCACGAGTTGGTTGCGGCGTGGCCCCGGCCAGTCGCTGTCGTCGATCGAGAAGCGCTTGCCCGCCAGGTGGAACACGTGACGGCGCTCGCTTTCGTTGAACCAGAGGATGCCCTTGGCCCGGAAGACCCCCGCCGGCATCTGGTTGTCGAGGAAGTTCTGGAATTTGCGCAGCGAGAGGGGGCCGTCGCTGCTGAAGGACAGGGAGGTGAACCCCTCGATGGCCTGGTGGTCGGCATGGCCGCCGTGGTCATGGTCGTGGTCATGGTCGTGGTCATGGTCGTGGGCGTGATGGTGGTCGTGGTCATGGCCCGCCGCCGCCGCCGGTTCGTGCTCGCAGTGGCCGTGGTCATGGTCGCAGTGGCTGTGGTCCTCGGGGTCGTGCGCATGGCCGTGGTGGTCGCCATGGTCATGTGAGTGGTCATGGGCGTGGTGGTCGCCGGCGGCCGGAGCCTGCTGCTGGGCCACCACCCGGTCGCTCTCGAACAG
>CAZBMT010000285.1:0-3880 GCA_964492645.1 uncultured Cyanobium sp.
GGCGAAGCGCTCGGCGTTGTCGGCCTCGCAGCGGTAGTCGATCTCCTCGAACAGGGTGGAGCCGAACTCATCGATGATCGCCCCGAGGCCGAAGCCCAGATTGAGCGGCAGGAACGGGGCCGCCAGCACCGCCAGGGAGCGGATGATCACCAGGTCGCGGCGCAGGATGAAGGGCAGGTCGGGCCGCTGCACCTTCACGGCCACCCAGTGGCCGTCGGCCAGGCGGGCCCGGTACACCTGCCCCAGGCTGGCCGCCGCCACCGGGTAGTCGGGGAACTCCTCGTACAGCTGGTGGGCCGGGGCCCCCAGCTCCGCCTCGATCAGCGCCAGGGCGACCGGGTGGGGGAAGGGGGGCAGGTCGTCCTGGAGGCGGGTCAGTTCCTCCAGCCAGTCGCGCCGCACCAGATCGGGGCGGGTGGAGAGGGCCTGGCCCACCTTGATGAAGCAGGGGCCAAGGTTGTTGAGGGTTTCCAGGATGGCGCGGGCGAGCCGCTGCTGCACCCGTGGGTCGGTGCTGCTGGACTGGACCGCCAGCCGCAGGCCCAGCCCCGCCAGGCGCCACACCACCACGATCAGCCGGCTGGCCAGAACCCAGGGCCGCAGCAGGAGCCAACGGAGGTCCGCGTTGGGGTCATAGCGCGGCGTGGGGGTGATGTCCTCGGCCAGGGTCCTGTCGCATCGATGACCAGACTCTAGGAACCGTGTTCCCCGCCCCATGGGCCCCTTCTGGCGGTCAGCGCCGCTGGCCCTGCACCTGCCGGCCCACGGCCGCGGCCGGGCCCTGGCCCCCGGTCTGCGGCGCCTGCTGCGCCAGAGGCCGGGCCGCTGGGACCTGCCCGAACTCCCCGGCTTCGGGGGGCCGCTGGAGCCGGAGGGCACGGTGGCCGAGGCCCAGCGGCGTGCGGCGGCCCTGCTGGGGGCGGAGCGCTGCTGGTTCGGCGTCAACGGGGCTTCGGGGCTGCTGCAGGCCGCCCTGCTCGCCCTTTGCCCGACAGGATCCCGGGTGCTGCTGCCCCGCAACCTGCACCGCAGCCTGCTGCACGGCTGCCTGCTGGGGGGGCTGGAGCCGCTGCTGTTCGACCTGACGATGGATCCGCTCACCGGTCTCTGGCAACCGCCGGAGCCCCGGCGGCTGGAGCGGGTGCTGGCGGCGGTCGCCGCGGACGGCGGCAGTCCCGTGGCGGCCATGGTGCTGGTGGATCCCACCTACCAGGGCCTGGCGGCCGACCTGCCGGTCCTGGTGGCCCTGGCCCACCGGGCGGGGCTGCCGGTGCTGGTGGACCAGGCCCACGGCGGCGGCGAGGCCCTGGCCGCCGGCGCCGATCTGGTGGTGCTCTCCGTCCAGAAGAGCGGCACCGGCCTGGCCCAGAGCGCCGCCCTGCTGGCCCAGGGCGAACGGGTGGCACCGGCCGCCATCGAGCGGGCCCTGCTGTGGCTGCAGACCTCCAGCCCCAGCGCCCTTCTGCTGGCCTCCACGGCAGCGGCCCTGGAGCACGGCGCCAGCGCCGCCGGCCGGCGCCAGCGCCAGCGGGCCCTGGCCCGGGCGGGCCGGCTGCGGCGCCGGCTGGGGGGCCTGGGCCTGCCCCTGGTCGCCAACGGCGATCCCCTGCGCCTGGTGCTGGCCACGGCCCCCCTGGGCATCAACGGCCTGGAAGCGGACACCTGGCTGCTGGCGCGGGGGGTGATCGCGGAGCTGCCGGAACCCGGAGCCCTCACCTTCTGCCTGGGGCTGAACCCGCCCCGGGGCGTCGAGCGGCGCCTGCCGCGCCTGCTGGAGGCCCTGCGCCGGGCCCTCGGCGGCCCGCCCCTGCCCCCGTTCACGCCACCCCCCCTGCCGCTCCTGTCCGCACCGGAACTGCCGATCGGCGTCGCCTGGCGGAGCCCCGCCGAGGCCATTCCCCTGGAAGAGGCCGCCGGCCGGGTGGCGGCGGCGCCGATCTGTCCCTACCCGCCGGGGATCCCGCTGCTGGTGCCGGGGGAGCGGATCGATCCGGCCCGCGCCGGCTGGCTGCTGGAGCAACGGCGTCTCTGGCCCGGTCAGATCGCTGATACGGTGAGCGTCGTGGCCGGTTCGTGAGCCCGTTGCCGAACCCCTTCCACTGGGATTTCGTCACCCCCGGACTGCCGGACAGCGCCTTCGAGGACGCCCCGGGCTTCAGCCCCACGCCGCTGGAGCTGCGGGTGATGCTGCTGGCCCACCTGCGGCCCCGCGCCGATTCCCTCGTCTGGGACGTGGGCGGCGGCACCGGGGCCCTGGCCCTGGAGATCGCCCGGCTGATGCCCGGCGGCGCGGTGCACACCCTGGAGCGGGATCCGGAGGCGATCGAGCTGCTGGAGCGCAACCGGCAACGCTTCGACATCCAGAACCTGCACATCCATGCCGGCGAGGCCCCGGAGGGGCTGGCCCTGCTGCCGCCCCATCCCGACCGGGTGCTGCTGGAGGTGGGGCGGCCCCTGGAGCACGTGCTGCGGGCCGTCTGGGGGGCTCTGCAGCCCTCCGGACGGCTGGTGATCAGCACCGTCAACCTGGGGGGCCTGGTGAAGGCCACCGAAACCCTGACCCAGCTGGAGGCCCACGATGTGCAGGTGGTGCAGGCCACCGTGCACCGCATGCAGCGCCGGGGCAGCCAGGCCAAGCTGGCGGCCGCCGAACCGCTGTTCGTGATCGCCGCCGAGCGCTGAGTCCGAGCCCTTGCTTCCCGCCCCCCGCACCGCCACCTCCCTCCCCCGCCTGCTGAGCGGCTGGCTCGCGGGCGGCTTCGGGCTGGTGGTGGTGGGCCTGGGGGGCTGGTGGTTCACCGTCGCGGTGGGGGTGATCGTGCACCTGGGCCTGCTGGAGTTCTTCCGCATGGCCCAGTTCAAGGGCATCCGGCCGGCCGTGAAGACCACCCTGGTGGCGGTGCAGCTGCTGCTGGTCTCCACCCAGGTGGCCGCCGGCAGCCTCTGGGGGGGAAGCGGCATGGCGGGCGACGTGGCGGCGGCCGTGCTGCCCGCCTCCGGGGCGGTGATCTGCGGCTGGCTGCTGCTCCAGCCCGTCACCGGCACCATCGCCGACATCGCCGCCTCGGTGTTCGGCCTCTTCTACCTGGGCTTCCTGCCCAGCCACTGGATCAAGCTGCGGGACCTGACCGACCCTGCCCTGGCACCCGCCCTCGACGGGCTGGGCTGGCCCTGGACGCCGGGCATGGCCCTCACCCTGCTGGCCTGCCTGATGATCGTGGCCACCGACATCGGCTCCTACGTGATCGGCCGGCGTCTGGGGCGCCACGCCCTCTCGCCGATCTCCCCCGGCAAGACGGTGGAGGGGGCCCTTGGCGGGGTGCTCTGCGCCCTGCTGGTGGGCGCCCTGGGCGGGGTGCTGCTGGGCTGGCGCTTGGGCTGGCTGATCGGGTCGGTGCTGGGGGCGGTGGTCTCCCTGTTCGCCCTGGTGGGCGACCTGACCGAATCGATGATGAAGCGCGACGCTGGACTGAAGGATTCCGGCGATGCGATCCCAGGCCATGGCGGCATCCTCGACCGGATCGACAGCTACCTGTTCGTGCCGGCGGTGGTCTACTCCCTGGTGACCCTGGTGCTGCCCCTGCTGCAGCGGGGCTGAGGGTCCCCTTCCCGGTCCCTCAGGGGGAGACCCGGGCCTCCCCCTCCAGGTGCAGCAGGCCGGCACCGAGCTCGGCCCGTTCGATGCGGATGTTGGGGTCCATCGGCAACCGGGCGGGGGGGCTCCCCTCGGCGCAGCGCAGTTCCACGGTGCCGCCGTCGGCCCGAACCGCCACCTCCCGCTCCACCGGCTCCCGGTCGCCACTGGCGTAGGCCCGCAGCACCAGCCGGTCCTCAAGGATGCGCAGTCCCGCCAGGGGGGTGAGGCCGAGCAGGTCATCGG
>CAZBMT010000286.1:0-3863 GCA_964492645.1 uncultured Cyanobium sp.
GGCGTCATCCAGCTGCCGCTCCAGCGACTGGCGGATCAGGCCGATGGCGTAGGGGGCTTCCTCAAGGGTGGCCACTCACAGCTCCACATCACCATTGCCCGCACGGCGCATCCCTGTCACATTGCGGGCCAGCCCCCTGGGGTCGTCGAGCTCGGCATAGGGCATGTTGATGGTGAGGTGGAGCTTCTTGGCCTGGGGAATGATGTCGACGACGTTGGTCTCGCACTTGTAGGCGATGTAGACCTTGAGCACGTCCTAGTAGACGTTGGAATCGAGGGCCCGGATGCCCAGATCGAGGGCATCGAACAGCGCGCGGATGTGGGGAATCGTCAGCTGGGGATGGTCGGCCAGGGAGCAGGCAGAAGGTGATTCTAAGGAAGGATGTGCTCGATCGTGTAGTTGGCTATGGCGATCGGGTCCTTCTTCCTGTGGTGGTTTTCCAGGCGCCTGAGCCAGTAGCTGCAGCTCTTGTTGAACTTGTAGAGGTTGCGCTCCTGAATGTCCCGTTTGAACTCGGTGTCGCTGGGGAAGCGGCGGCAGGAGGGAAGGCTGAGCAGGTGGGCTTTTAAGCTGGGTAGGTAGCTGCCGTTCTCTTTGCGCAGGGAGCGGCTGAAGGTGGCGAAGGTTTTCTGGTGGGAGTTGGAGGGGATGCCGCAGACAGCCCGCCGGAACACATAGGACTCCAGGAGCTGCAGGGCCTCGAGGAACTCGCCATGGCTGAGCAGGCCGGCTTCATGGTCGTCGTAGAGCTCCAGCAGCAGTGGGTTCACCACATTCACCTTGAGCTCCCGCAGGTTGAAAAACCCTTGGTGCAGGGCAGGACCGGACTCCTTGCCAAGCACGATGCGGCAGTACCGCCAGGCCACGGTGTGCACGTCCTTGAGCAGCGATTCGGTGCCGGCCTGTTCGATCTCGGGGCGGCGCGCATAGGCCTTGAAGGTGTCGTACACCTGATCGAGCATGGGCACCTCGCCGGTCTGGAGGGTGAGGAAATCGCGCATGAAGGAGCTGAACTCATCGCAGCTGTCGGCCTCCTGGCCGAAGGCCAGCTCCATCGTCCGCCAATGGAGGGTGTAGAGCCGCTCCTGCAGCTCGGGCGGCTGCCCCATCAGCACGAAGTTGCGGATCAGATCGGCCTGTGAGAGCTCCCGGCCGGTGGAGTTCATGCTCTCGAAGATCAGCTGGGGATTGTCCTGATCGCGGGCGAGGGCCACATCCACCACTAGGAGCTTGCAAGGCCCATTTCTGCGCAAAACACAATGATCCCGCTAGGCGATTGCGAATATCGAGACACATCTAGCTCGTCACGCGACTGCGTTGCAGTGCATTGCGCTCTCCGCTCACAGCCCCTAAGATCGTCTTGCATGTGACAAGCCTATGGCCGTTGAAGACCATCCTAAGTACCCTGAGTTCCTCCGAGCACTCAATCAATGGATAGACGCGCGCAAAGCCTTCAGAGAAGGCGAGGCCATTGAACGCGATGTAAAAGAGGCAGAAAAAGCCTACAATGAAATAATTGATGAACTCGACTCGTAGGGGCAAGAGAGTGATCCATCCACCAAGGAACTGATGAAGTGCGCCCCGATCTGCTCTGTGGTTCCGGCACGAATGATGTGATCTCAGAGTTGCTGGTATTCCTTCGGCGTCCATGAGTAGGTGTGCTGATACATGGGGGTGATGAACTGTGAGACGCTGCTCAAGATTTGGAGCAGCTTGGCTTCAGTGGCTTTCATCAGTCAAAAACCTGTGCTGAATGCTTGAAGGCTCAGGGAGGCCAGCATTTCATTTATCGCCGAGTACTGGCTTTGTTCAACGTTGAGCAAACTTTCGACAGACTCAATCTTGCTCATGACTCGTTGCTGCTCGTCGATCGAAAGATTTGGGAGCGAAAATCTTCGGATTTGCTGAAAGTTGAGCCCAGGCTTTGTTTGGCCATACTGTGCTTTCTTGATCTGAGACTGGCCTAGGCCTGGCATGCTCAGGAAAAAAGAGGCAAAAGAGGGAATGAGCTTTGATTTGTCAAGCCTTAAGATGGCTACGTGCTGGCTGATGGAGGCCCCGGAGTCATCGGGTGCCGCGGGTGCCACGCGTCCAATCCGCGAGCCTGTGATTGTCAGAAGGACGTCTCCTTCAAGTACCCGAGTTCTTCTTGCTTCTGCATTGTCAGGGGGGGAAATGTACTGGGGTCTGAATCGATTGATTTGATTCATGCGGACGTCGCCAGAGCGAATAAAGCGAGGCCCAGAATTGGCGTAATGCTGAGACCAGCCCCGGCCTCCACTTGTAATAAAGCTCAAGCACTCTCCGAGTTCAATTGCTCTGGAGCAATATGATGTGGAGTCGTGGTTGGCCAGCGCGCTACGGAAGACCGCTTGCTTAAGAAGATCGAGAGCTCTTCTGCTTCTCTCGCGTAATTGAGAAAGCTGGTTAGCTTTATCCAGAATCGCCGCGATGCGTCGCTGCTCCTCCAGCGGGGGGAGGGGAATTTCTATGGTGCCTAGGTTGGAGCGCGATATTCTTTGCCGTGTTGAACCTGAGGCCTTGCTTGAAACTTGGCGCAAGGCATGGTTGCTATTATGAAATTAACCAAGTACTTGGAGTCGAGCACTAATGGGTCTGTTCTTACGATGCAGACATCAACAGCTGTTACGGCTGGTTGCCTGACACCAGGAAAAATGCAGGCGCGACCAATGGGGTCAGGCATTCTGGCGATAAGGACGTCCCCGCTCTCCAAAAAGGTGCACCCAAGTCGCTGCGCGGTATCCGCCGTCAGATACCTTCGTGACTTGTCGAGGAATCTGCCAATCCCAATGTCTGCTAGCTGGACAAGCCTGACCTCGCCATCAGGGTCTTGGTCTTTTGACTCGATCCAGTTTCCATCAACAAACACGGGTGCAGTCTTAAATGCCTCTGCAAGAGGAACTGGCGGGTAGCTCATCGCAGCATCCCCTCCAGCTCCTCGATCCCCTGCAGGATCTCCTGTTCGATCGGCCGCAGTTCCGCCAAGATCTCCAGCGGTGGGCGGTGCTCCACCACTTCGTGGATCAGTTCCTTGTAACGAATCTCGCCAGGGCTACGATTACATGTAACCACTGCTGAAGCCCCGATGGACGCCGAAGCCAGCCCGGGCGCCAGCCCCCAGGACGCCCGCCGCGCCGCCACCCGCCTGAAAGTGCGGGAGCACCGGCAGCGGTTGCGGGCCCAGGGGATGCGGCCGATCCAGATCTGGGTGCCGGATGTGCATACGCCCGAGTTCGCTGCCGAGGCTCGGCGGCAATCGCGTCTGGCCAATGAAAGTCCGGAAGAGCCCGAGATCCAGGCCTTCATCGACTCGGTGTATGAGTGGCCGGATGACGAGTACAGCCAGTGAAGCGCGGTGAGCTCTGGACCATCGCCGGTGGATCCGGCTACGCCGGCAAGCCACGGCCGGTGCTGATTGTTCAGGACGACGCCTTCGCTGAACGTGACTCGGTGACCGTTTGCCTGATCAGCTCCGATCCCACCGATCTGCCCGTGTTCCGTATACCCGTGGCGCCAACGTGCGACAACGGCCGGCGCACCACCAGCCGCCTGATGGTGGACAAGGTGACCACCGTGCCCCGCAGCTGCCTGGGCCACTGCATCGGCCGCCTGACCGACGACGACGTGATGCGCCTTAACCGTTCGTTGCTGGTGTATCTGGGCCTGGCCCGCTGATAGAGCGCCAGTAGATTCACATGAATATGCATACTCAGGCACCGGCATGGCTGGCTCCAATTCCCCCGCTGAACGGGTGACCGTGACCATGCCGTCTGAGCTGGTGGCCGGCATCGACCGCATCGAGCGCAACCGCAGCCGCTTCATCGCTGAAGCCGTGCGCCATG
>CAZBMT010000287.1:0-3851 GCA_964492645.1 uncultured Cyanobium sp.
CGGCCCTGCGCTCCAGCTGGCTGGTCATGCACGTCAGCGTGATCATGGTCAGCTACGCCGCCCTGCTGGTGGGGTCGCTGCTGTCGGTGGCCGTGCTGTTCGTCGACCGCAACCAGGATCTGGAGCTGCGCAGCAGCTCGATCGGCAGCGGTGGCTTCCGCCAGGCGCGGCTGGCCAGCGACGGTCCGGGCGCCATGGCGCTCAGCAGCAGCAGCTTCCGCATCAGTGAACAGCTCGACAGCCTCAGCTACCGCACCATCACGGTGGGATTTCTGCTGCTCTCGGTGGGCCTGGTGAGCGGGGCCGTCTGGGCCAACGAGGCCTGGGGCAGCTGGTGGAGCTGGGACCCGAAGGAAACCTGGGCCCTGATCTGCTGGCTGGTCTATGCGGCCTACCTGCACACCCGCCTGATCCGTGGCTGGCAGGGGCGACGCCCGGCGATCGTGGCCTCGGCGGGCCTGGTCGTGATCGCCGTTTGCTATATCGGGGTCAACCTGCTGGGCATCGGGCTGCACAGCTATGGCTGGTTCCTGGGCGACTAGGACGCTGGCGGCCCGATCGCCGAGGCTGCCGGCCCGGTGCCCGAAGCGGCGGGGAGCCCAGCTCCGGATTGCACTGGTTCTCCTCATCGGACTGGTGCTGAGGCTGGCGCTCTCCGCGATCCTGCCGCCGGGCTACGACGAGGCCTACTACAGCTTCTACGGGCAGCACCCCGCCCTGAGCTACTTCGACCACCCCGCTGCGGTGGGCGTCTGGGCCTGGGCAGGCCAGCAGCTGGGCGGCTCGATTTTCTCCCTGCGAGTCCCTTCGCTGCTGAGCTACACGCTCGCGCTTGCCTTGCTGGCCGGGGCGACCCAGCGCTGGTTCGGACCGCGAGCCGGCCTGCTGGCCGCCGTCCTGGGCAGTCTCTGTCCGCTGCTGCTGCTGTGTGGAGGGGTGCTGCTGTTGCCGGACAGCCCCATGCTGCTGGCCCTGGCCGCCCTTCTCTGGTGGCTGTCCCGGCACCCGAGGGTGATTCCCACCACGGCGGGCGAGGCGGGCGGGCTCGGACTGCTTCTGGGCCTTGTGACCCTGGGAAAATACCACTCCTTTCTGGTGCTGCTCTCCCTGCTGGGCTGGTGCCTCGCTTCTGCCCAGCGACGCGCCCTCTACCGCAGTCCCTGGCCAGCCCTGGGGTTTCTCGTCTGGCTGTTGGTGTCGGCGCCCCTGTGGGTCTGGAATGTCAATCACGGCTGGGTCTCCTTCCTGTTCCAGGGGGGACGGATCCATACCGGGCTCAGCTATTCGCTGGCCGCACCGCCCCTGTTCCTGCTCTCCCAGCTGGTTCTCCTCTTCCCGACGATCGGCCTGGTTCTGTTGCTGGGGCTGCTGCCCCGATCAGGACGGGATGGGGCCGAACGTTCCCGGCAGCTGCTGCGCTGGCTGGTGCTGCCACAGCTGGTGGTTTTCGTGGCACTGACCGGACGGATGCACGTGCTCGCCAGCTGGCTGGTGCCGGCCTGGTGGCTGCTGCTGCCCCTCAGCGCCGACTGGCTCGCCGCACGACGGCTGGGGCCCGGACAGCGGCCCTGGCTCCTGACGGGGGGATGGCTCACAGCACTCCTGCTGCCCCCCTTGCTGCTGATTCTGGCGCTCCAAGTGCGCTGGGGCCTGTTCGATCACGTTCTGCCTGCCGGGCTGGACACCTCGACGCAGCTGATGCCGCCGGAGAGCCTGCGTCGGGACCTGCGGCGCAAGCCCGCCATCTGGGGGGCTCTGCAGCAGGCCCAGCTGATCGCCGCCACCCGTTACGACCTGCCGGGATTCCTGTCGCTGGCGCTGGGCCCCGGGCACAGGGCGGAATACACCACCTTCAACCCCGACGCCAGGGGATTCGCCTGGTGGCAGCCGGCGGAGGGATACCGGGGAGCCACTGGCGTCGTGTTCGGGATCGAGGAGCCCGGTCGGCCCCTGGTGCCGGCCGCGTGGAAACCCTGGCTGGGCACCGTGGTTTTCCTGGGCACCGTTGAGGTCCACCGCGCCGGAAGACCCGCGCTGCGGCTGGCCTTCTCCCGTTTCGGCCCCCTTCCTTACCCGCTGCCACGCTTCTACGGTCCGAGGGCGCCGTCCCTTTCCGCCCGCTGACCACTCCACCCGTTGAACAGCTGGGACCTCCGGGACGGCGGCGGCCTCAGACCAGCGCCGGTTCGGGGCGGCGGCTGTTGCGGATGCCGGTGATGGCCTCGGCGTAGTCGGCCTGGCTGAAGACCCCCGAACCGCTGACGATCGCGTTGGCACCGGCCTCGATCACCTGCCAGGCGTTGTTGGCCTTGATGCCGCCGTCCACCTCGATCCAGGGATCGAGACCACGCTCATCACAGAGTCGGCGCAGCTGGCGGATCTTCTCCACCTGGGAGGGGATGAAGCTCTGGCCGCCGAAGCCGGGGTTGACGCTCATGATCAGCACCAGATCACAGAGCTCCAGGCAGTACTCGAGGGTGTCGAGGGGGGTGCTTGGGTTGAGCACGGCACCGGCCATCTTGCCCAGG
The DNA here is from genome assembly GCA_964492645.1 of uncultured Cyanobium sp. Taxonomy (GTDB): domain Bacteria; phylum Cyanobacteriota; class Cyanobacteriia; order PCC-6307; family Cyanobiaceae; genus Cyanobium. Next base: position 2,529 of record CAZBMT010000287.1, read on the forward strand.
TCCCTGATCTGGCTGAGGTTGCGGTGCAGATGGGGGCAGGCCTCCACCTGGACGCTGATGATGTCGGCCCCGGCCTTGGCGAAATCGGCCACGTACTTCTCGGGCTCGACGATCATCAGGTGCACGTCGAGGGGCTTGGTCGTCACCGGGCGCAGGGCCTCGACGATCAGGGGGCCGATGGTGATGTTGGGCACGAAGCGGCCGTCCATCACGTCCACATGGATCCAGTCGGCACCGGCGGCATCGACGGCCCGGACATCGTCTCCGAGGCGGGAGAAGTCGGCCGAGAGAATCGACGGGGAGATCACCAGGGGCTTGGTGCTCATGGACGGCCACCGCAGCGGAAGAGTGAAGCGATTGTAAGGAGCCACCCCCCGGGGACTCCCTGGGGGGCTCCGGGGCGCGCTGATACGATGACCCCGCTTCGATTCCGAGAGGCCTTGCAGCGGCTGGAACTTTCCCCGCTTTGCCTGCGGTCCGCCTCCGGCGTGCCGGCCCCTCGTTGAGGCCCCTCCCCCTGCCGGACCGTTGTGGATCGCACTCTCATCCAGGAACTGCTCGAAGTCGTCGAGCAGGCCGCCATCGCCTCCGCCCGCCTGACCGGGCTCGGCAAGAAGGACGAAGCCGATGCGGCCGCCGTCGAGGCGATGCGCACCCGCATGGGCAGCATCGCCATGCAGGGCCGGATCGTGATCGGGGAAGGGGAGCGCGATGAAGCCCCGATGCTCTATATCGGCGAGGAGGTGGGCAGCGGCACCGGCCCTGGTGTCGACTTCGCCGTTGACCCCTGCGAGGGCACCAACCTCTGCGCCAACGCCCAGGACGGCTCGATGGCCGTGATCGCCGCCAGCGACCGTGGTGGCCTCTTCTACGCCCCCGACTTCTACATGAAGAAGCTGGCGGCGCCCCCGGCCGCCAAGGGCAAGGTGGACATCCGCAAGAGCGCCACCGAGAACATCGCCATCCTCAGCGAGGTTCTGGGCCTGGCCCCGAGCGAACTCACCATCGTGGTGATGGACCGCGCCCGCCACAAGAGCCTGATCGCGGAGATCCGCGCCACCGGCGCCCGCGTCAAGCCGATCAGCGACGGTGACGTGCAGGCCGCCATCGCCTGCGGCTTCGCCGGCACCGGCACCCACTGCCTGATGGGCATCGGCGCCGCCCCCGAGGGTGTGATCTCCGCCGCCGCCCTGCGGGCCCTCGGCGGCCACTTCCAGGGCCAGCTGGTGTACGACCCCGCCGTCGCCCAGACCAGCGAGTGGGCCGATTACACCAAGGAAGGCAACATCGCCCGCCTCAACGAGATGGGCATCACCGACGTCG
>CAZBMT010000288.1:0-3826 GCA_964492645.1 uncultured Cyanobium sp.
GGGGCCCGTCAGGTTCACCTGATCGATGAGCCGGTGGCGGCCGCCATCGGCGCCGGACTGCCCGTGACCGATCCTGTGGGAACCATGATTGTCGACATCGGCGGCGGCACCACCGAGGTGGCCGTGCTGAGCCTGGGCGGCACGGTGCTGAGCGAGTCGGTGCGGGTGGCGGGTGATGAGCTCAGTGACGCCATCAGCGTCTACCTCAAGAAGGTCCACAACCTGGTGGTGGGCGAGCGCACCGCCGAGGACATCAAGATCCGCATCGGATCGGCGTTCCCCGACGACGCCCACGACGAGACCTCCATGGACGTGCGGGGTCTGCACCTGCTCTCCGGCCTGCCGCGCACCATCAACATCCGGGCCGGCGACATCCGCGAAGCCATGGCCGAGCCGCTCAACGTGATCGTCGAGGCGGTCAAGCGCACCCTTGAGCGCACCCCACCCGAGCTCGCGGCCGACATCGTCGACCGGGGCATCATGCTCGCCGGCGGCGGTGCCCTGGTGCGGGGCATCTGCGATCTGATCAGCCACGAGACCGGCATCCTCACCCACGTGGCCGAAGACCCCCTGCTCTGCGTGGTCAACGGCTGCGGCATGGTCCTGGAGGACTACAGCCGGCTGGAGCGGGTGCTTGACACCCCCGAATTTCTCCGTCAGACGGCCTGATCCCCATGCCGGCTTGGCGCTGGCTCCGCTTCGTCCAAGGCCCCTCCCTGCGACGCCTCCTGCCCTGGCTGCTGGTGCTTCTGGCCCTCGTGGCCGTGCGTCTCAGCAAGGGGGCCATGCTCAGCGACGCCTACGCGTTCCTCAGCCGGCCCTTCTGGCCGGGGACGGCCCAGGCCGAGTGGCTGCGGTCGGCCCGCAGGGTGGAGGACGGGGCCCGGCTGGCCCAACTGGAGCGCGACAACCAGCGGCTGCGCTCCCTGCTGGAGCTGCAGCGGAAGAATCCCAACAGGGTCACCGCGCCGATCATCTCCCGCGACGGCTCGGGCTGGTGGCGCCAACTGCTGCTCGGCCAGGGGGCCCTCAGCGGCATCCGCGCCGGTCAGGCGGTGCTCGGCCCCGGCGGCCTGGTCGGGCTGGTGGCCAGCGTCACCCCCAGCACCGCCAGTGTCACCCTGCTCACCGATCCCAGCAGCCGGGTCGGGGTCTGGGTGGGGCGCACCCAGCACCATGGCCTGCTCACCGGCATCGGCACCGCCCGGCCCCTGCTGCGCTTCCTGGAGAAGGACCCCCAGGCCCGTCCCGGCGATGTGGTTGTGACCTCCCCCGCCAGCACCCTGGTGCCGCCGAACCTGCCGGTGGGCGTGATCCAGTCCATGGACGCCAATGCCGATCCGGCGCCGGAGGCGGTGGTGCAGCTGATCGCGCCGGTGTCAGCCCTCGACTGGGTGCAGGTGCAGGTGCGCTGATGGATCTGCTCACCCGGCAGCCCCTGCTCGCCGCCACGGTCCTGCTGGTGCCGCTGCTGGTCCTGGCCTCGCCCGGCTGGCTGGCCCTCGACGGTGTCGGCCCCTGCTGGGCGGTGCTGTGGCTGCTGCCCTGGGCACTCAGCGAGGGCCCCTTCTCCGGGGCCTGCGCCGGCCTGGCCCTGGGACTGCTGCTGGATGCCCTCCATCCCGGGGGCGTCACCCAGATCCCCGCCCTGCTGCTGCTGGGTTGGTGGTGGGGTCGGATGGGACGGCGGGCGGCGCCGATCCAGCGCAGCTTCAGCCTCGGACTGCTGGCGTTGCTGGGCACGGCTCTGCTGGGCCTCACCCTGATGCTGCAGTGGGGGATCCTCGACTGGATCGGCACCCGCGACGCCCTGCAGCTGGCGGGACCGGTGGCCGGCCGCAGCGCGCAGGAGCACGGGGTGAATCCCGCCCTGCTGGCCCTGCCGGGCTGGCGCTGGGATGATCTGGCGGGATCCGGCCTGCGGGTTCTGCTCGCCCAGACCCTGATCACGGCCCTGCTCGCACCGATGCTCTGCTCCCTGCAACTGCTGCTCTGGCGGCAACTGGGCTCCGGCTGGCGCCGCTAGGCCATGGCCAGGATGTCCCCCCGCTTGCGCCGGCCGTCCCGCCTGAGCCGCCGCCAGGCCCTGCGGCTGCTGGCGGCCCCCTTCGGCCTGGCCCTGGCCGCCGGGGCCTGCGCCCGCCCGCCGGCGCCGGGCCCCGGTCGGGTGCTCAACGTCTGGACCCTGGATCTGGCGCCCCGCTTCAACGCCTACATGGGCCGGGTGATCGCCGCCTGGGAGCGGGCCCATCCGGGCGTGACGGTGCGCTGGACCGACGTGCCCTGGGGGTCGGTGGAACGCAAGCTGCTGGCCTCGGTGTTCGCCCGCACCGCCCCCGATCTGGTCAACCTCAACCCCAACTTCGCCGCCAACCTGGCCAGCAAGGGGGGGCTGCGGGACCTCACCCCCCTGCTTCCTCCTGACGCCGCCGAGCGCTACCTGGCCGGGATCTGGACCTCCGGCCAGCAGGGGGGCGAACAGTTCGGCATCCCCTGGTACCTGACGGCCCGGGTGACGATCGCCAACCGCCGGCTGCTGCGGCAGGCCGGCCTGGCCGCCCCGCCGCGCCGCTGGGAGGAGGTGCCGGCCTATGCCGAGGCCGTCCGCCGCCGCACCGGCCGCTACGCCCTGTTCGTCACGGTGGTTCCCGACGACTCCGGCGAGCTGATGGAGGCGCTGGTGCAGATGGGGGTGCGGCTGCTGGACGACCGCCAGCGGGCAGCCTTCAACAGCCCTGTCGGCCGCCGGGCCTTCGCCTTCTGGAGCGATCTCTACCGCCGCGGCCTGCTGCCGCGGGAGGTGGTCAGCCAGGGGTATCGGCGGGCGATCGAGCTCTTCCAGGCGGGGGACCTGGCCCAGGTGGCCAGCGGTCCCGATTTCCTGCGCAACCTGCAGACCAACGCCCCCGGCATCGCCGCCACCTCCGCCCCCTTCCCGCCCCTGACCGGGGCCAGCGGCGAGGCCAACGTGGCGGTGATGAACCTGGTGGTGCCGCGCCAGAGCGCCATGGCCGCGGAGGCGGTGAGCTTCGCCCTGTTCCTCAGCGACGCCACCAACCAGCTGGCCTTCGCCGAGGAGGCCCGGGTGCTGCCCTCCTCCCGCGGCGCCCTGGCCAGCCTGGAGGGGCGGCTGCGGGCGTCGGTGCCCACCGGCGGGCAGGAGCGCCTGGTCCACAGCGCCCGGCTGCTCTCGATCGAGACCCTGGCCGCGGCGCGGGTGCTGGTGCCGGCGACCCCGGGGGTGAAGCGGCTGCAGGCGATCCTCTACACCCAGCTGCAGCGGGCGATGCTGGGACAGCTCGACAGCGATGCCGCCCTGGCGGAGGCCGAGCTGCAGTGGAACCGTTACGCCGAGTCCCGCTGGCCCTGAGGCCAGCTGCCGGAGCCGTTTCGCTCTTCACGGCCCGAAACGGCTTCGCGTTATGGTTGCGATTCTTCATCCGGTCGGACAGCAGTGATGCCCACACCGTCGGTTGCATGCTCTGCACCCTCAGCCTCCCCCTTCACCGACGGGGCTGAAAGTCAGGGATCCTCCGACCAGCAGCCCGCCCAGCCGATCGCCACCCTGCTCGTCGTCGACGATGAGGCCGCCGTGCGGCGGGTGCTGCTGATGCGCCTGCAGCTGGCCGGCTACCGGGTGCTGTGCGCGGAGGACGGCGAGGAGGCCCTGGCCCTGTTCCACAAGGAGCAGCCCGACCTGGTGGTGCTCGACGTGATGCTGCCCAAGCTGGACGGCTTCGCCGTTTGCCGGCGGCTGCGGGCCGAATCCTGCGTGCCGATCATCTTCCTCTCCGCCCTCGATGCCATCGCCGAGCGGGTGGCTGGG
>CAZBMT010000289.1:0-3825 GCA_964492645.1 uncultured Cyanobium sp.
GCCTGGCAGCCCCACTCGGTGCCGCCCTTCCGGGGCGAGGGGGAGCGCTGGTCGATCGCCTTCAACGTGGTGGCCGTGCCCCAGCCACCCCGCCCCGCCTCGTCGCCCGCGGCCGCCGCGGCTGGCGCCCCGACCCCTCCGCAGGGTGCCGTGCGGGGCAATGTGTCCCTCTCCAGCGGGAGGCCTCGCCCGGGTGGGTTCCTATAGTTCCCGCGACTCGGTTGGAGTGGCAGCACGCCTGCTATTTCCGTTAAGAGAATCACAGTGAGGAGTCCCGATTCCGAGGCTGATTCTGATAGTGGACATGCTCGCCTAGGTCTTTCTTCAGGCAGCGCCGCACGTCAGTTCCTGGCTTGCCTGGCGGCCGGTGGTCTGCTGATACTTCCGATCATCCTATTCGTTCATCGCTACATCGACGATTACGGCCGCTCGATGGATGGCAGCTTTTACTGGGTCCAGGTGGGCCGCCCCCTGGCTGAAGGATTGTTTGCTCTAGTGAACCTAGGGGCTCCATCGGTGGCGGTAGCTCCTCTGCATCAGTTGCTGGCCGTGAGCGTGCTGGCTCTCACGGCGGTCATCGCCGCCCGTGCCTACGGCCTGCGCTCTCCCCTGTGGACTCCCCTCGCTACCTTGCCGTTGATTGGTCAGCCCTACGGCCTTGAGAACCTTTCCTATGGGTTTGATGCTTTCTTCATGGCCACCGCTCTGAGCCTGGCTGTGGTGGCTGCCGTGCTGGTTCACAGGCTCCCAACCAGGCTGGGTCTGCTGATGGCGGCCCTGATGCTGCTGGGTTGCTTTTGCCTCTATCAACCGGCGACCTCGGCCTTCCTGGCCTTTGCCCTGATGCTGGTGCTTGCTGAGGTACTGGGTCTATCGGCTGGGGTGCCGAAGGCCCCGTCGGTGCAGTGGCGTATTGCCCGTGTGTTTGGCACCTATGGGCTGTCACTGCTCGGTTACGCCCTGCTGTTGCATGTGGTATTGCTGGACCGAACGTCCTATGCCGCCGAACAGGGGCAGGGATTGCCTATCGGCCCCGACCTGCCGGTTCGGCTCCTGGATAACTCCCTTGAGATCTGGAGGGTGATCCTTGGTGATTGGCAGAGCTGGCCGGTGGTTTTCCCCTGTCTGCTCCTGCTCCTGTCCTATGCCTTGGTGGCCTGGATGGCCGTGGGGTGTATGGCGCTCCGAAACCCCCGTCCCCTGGCCACTTTTGGACGTTGGTCCCTGGTCATCCTTGCTGTCGCCCTGATCGGCTTGGTCTCGCCAGGGGCCATGCTCGGACTTAAGGATCCGTTGGCAAGGGTGCCCCGGATACAGCTGTTTCTGGGCCCTCTGCTGAGCTCCATGACCCTGCAGATCGTGGCGGCCGTCACAACCGTCCGTCGAACCACCCGCCGAGGTCTTCTTGCCACGGTGCCTCTGGTGGGTCCGGTGACATTTGCCTGGCTTCTAGTGGTCTTCTCCTACGCCTACGGCCATGCTTATGCTGCTCAGTCGATCTATGAACAGGGGAGGATCTCCAGGCTGATCGATGGAATCTCCCGGTTGCAGGTGCAGTTGCCCCGCGGCGAAATCACCACGATTGGCTTCAGGGGAACCATGCCCATGTCTCCCGTTTTACAGAACAGCCAGGAAAAGTTCCCCCTTCTGGGAAGGCTCGTTCCTCGATTGATTGATAACGACTGGTCCTGGGGTCCGAAGCAGGTACAGTTCCATGGTCTGGCCCTCCTCCGGCGTCCGATGGGTGTCGGTGATTTCAGCGAAGGACCCTGCATCCCGTCCTCCACCAGCGCCTGCACCGCGGAGTACAGCCTGCGGGTGCAGGGCAGTCACCTGCTGGTGCGCTTGGAGTGAAGGGTTGGCTACCTGTTGACGACCACTCTGAGGCGAGGCGTAGCCGGATTCCAGCGTTGCGCCGTTGTCTCCTCGTCTGGTGGCAGGAGCACGGCCGCCAAGACATCCCCTGGAAGCGGCGGCCCGATGGGGCAATGGCAGAGCCAGGCCAGCCGCTGGATCCCTATGGCATCTGGGTCGCCGAGGTGATGCTGCAGCAGACCCAGCTGGCGGTGGTGCTGCCCTACTGGCATCGCTGGATGGCGGCGTTCCCCGCCCTCGCCGCCCTCGCCGCCGCCAGCGAGCACGACGTGCTGATGGTCTGGCAGGGCCTGGGCTACTACGCCCGGGCCCGCCGTCTGCACGCGGGGGCCCGGCAGCTCGTCGCCGCGGCCGATCCCTCGGCAGCGGGCAGCGGCGACCCCTGGCCCCACACGCTCGAGGGCTGGATGGCCCTGCCGGGCATCGGCCGCAGCACCGCTGCCGGCATCCTCTCCTCCGCCTTCGATCGGCCCTTCGCGATCCTCGACGGCAACGTCCAGCGGGTGCTGGCCCGGCTGATGGCCCACCCGGGTCCGCCGCAGCGGCAGCTGGCCGGGTTCTGGCGGCTCAGCGAGAGCCTGCTCGACCCGCAGCGGCCCCGCGCCTTCAACCAGGCCCTGATGGACCTGGGCGCCGGCGTCTGCACCCCCCGCCAGCCCGCCTGCGGCACCTGCCCATGGCAGGCGCACTGCGCTGCCTACGCTGCCGGCGACCCCGGCCGCTTCCCCGTGAAGGACACCCCCCCGCCCGTGCCGTTCCAGGTGATCGGGGTGGGGGTGGTGTCGGACGCTGCGGGCAGGGTGCTGATCGACCAGCGGCTCCCGGAGGGCCTGCTGGGGGGGCTGTGGGAGTTCCCCGGGGGCAAGCAGGAGCCGGGCGAGGCGATCGAGACGACGATCCAACGCGAGCTGCGCGAGGAGCTGGCCATCGAGGTGTCGGTGGGGGAGGAGCTGATCACCCTCGAGCACGCCTACAGCCACAAGCGGCTGCGCTTCGTGGTGCATCTCTGCCGCTGGCTGGCCGGCGAGCCCCAGGCGCTGGCCTCCCAGCAGGTGCGCTGGGTGGCGCCCCAGGAGCTCGCCAGCTACCCCTTCCCGGCCGCCAACGCCCGCATCATCGCGGCGCTGGAGGCCCATCTGGCGGCGGGGTGCAGCCCGGCGGCGTGATATGGGCCAGCCGGCCCTCGCCCTCCACCACTTGGCTCAACGCCACCTCCCAGGCCCCCTCGGGCCGGAAGCTGAGCCGCTCCGGCCACTCCACCGCCAGAACGGCGCCGAGGCCGCGGGCGTCCTCCTCCTCCTGGGCGAACAGTTCATCGGCGGCTGCAGCGGACTCCAGCCGGTAGAGATCCAGATGCACCAGGGCAGTGCTGCCCGCGTCGGAGCCGGCGTCGGTGTCGTAGTGCTGGGCCAGGGCGAAGGTGGGGCTGGTGACCGGCTCAGTGATGCCCAGGGCGGCGGCCAGCCCCTGCACCAGCGAAGTCTTGCCGGCCCCGAGCTCCCCCCGCAGCAGCAGCAGCGCGCCGTCACCGCCTCCGGTCGCGATCAGCCGGGCCGCCAGCCTCCGCCCCAGGGCCTCGGTGGCGGCGGGGTCCGCCAGATGGCACACCTCGATCGCGTCAGCGGATTGCATCGCTGTAGATTGCCGTGCAGCGAGCCCGAAGCCTCGGCGTCTCCGCAGATATTTCCACTTCTTCGTCCTCCCTCCGGGGAGCTTTTCCTGCATGGTGGCAACACCCTCCAGCCCTGAGGCTGCCCTGGCCGGCCTTCAGGCCACCGGTTCCCATGTGATCGCCGATCTCGGCCTGGCCGACTGGGGCCGCAAGGAGCTGGCGATCGCCGAAACCGAAATGCCCGGGCTGATGGCCCTTCGCGAGAAGTTCGGCGCCGAGCAGCCCCTCAAGGGAGCCCGGATCGCCGGCAGCCTGCACATGACGATCCAGACCGCCGT
>CAZBMT010000290.1:0-3812 GCA_964492645.1 uncultured Cyanobium sp.
AGCCCCAGGGCCTGCAGGATCGAGTAGCAGACGGGGATCTCCTTTTCCGGCGCCTCGGTGAGCGAGACGCGGATCGTGTCGCCCAGGCCCTCGGCCAGCAGGGTGGCGATGCCGGCGGTGCTCTTGATGCGGCCGTAGTCGCCGTCGCCCGCCTCGGTGACGCCCAGGTGCAGGGGATAATGAAACCCCTCGGCGTCCATGCGGTCGGCCATCATCCGGTAGGCGGCCAGCATCACCGGGGCGCGGGAGGCCTTCATCGACACCACGATGTTGTGGAAGTCGAGGCGATCGCAGATGTGGATGAACTCCATGGCGCTCTCCACCATCCCCAGCGGCGTGTCGCCGTAGGTGAACAGCATGCGCTCGGCCAGCGAGCCGTGGTTGACGCCGATGCGCAGGCCCTTGTCCTGCGCCTTGAGCAGACTCACCAGGGGTTCGAGGGTGGACTGGATGCGCTCGCCGATCGCCGCCACTTCCTCCGGGGTGAACTCGGTGCGGTTCGGATCCGGCTTGTCGAACACGTAGAGGCCCGGATTGATCCGCACCTTGTCGACGTGCTGGGCCACCTCCAGGGCGATCTTCATGCCGTTGTGGTGCACGTCGGCCACCAGAGGCACCGGCCGGTAGCTGTCCTCCAGGCGCTGGCGGATCTCCTTCACCGCCTTGGCGTGGGCGAGGCTCGGCACCGTCAGCCGCACGATCTCGCAGCCGGCCTCGTGCAGGCGGCGGATGCCGGCGGTGGCCCCTTCGATGTCGAGGGTGTCCTCGTTGATCATCGACTGCACCACCACCGGGTGCTCGCTGCCCACCCACACGTCGCCCACGCGCACGCTGCGGGTCTTGCGGCGGCGGATGACCGTGTCGTAGCGGGGGTTGCTCGCCCAGGCCTGCAGATCGTCAGCGCCTGCGGGGGCCTGGGCGCCGGTGGCCGGAGCGGCGTCGAGGCGGGATGGGGCGGCGGTCATCGCGGGGGGCGGCGCGTGCCCAAAGCCTGTCACAGCGGCCGGAAATCTGGCGACCGGCCACGCTGCCCCGCCGCCCTCAGCCTTGCAGCCACTCCAGGTGGTCGGGGCATGCGGGGGACGTCCGCATCCCAACCTCCTCGCCGGCCGACATGCGCTGCCCAGAGCGGCAGAGGTGGCCCCTGGCCTCGTGGAGGCTGACCAGCACGAAAACACCTGACTGCTTGAGGGATCGCTCAATCCGCCAGAACGGCTCAGCCAGGACTTGATGCGTCATGGACTTGGCCTCATGTCCCCCCAGGCGGGAGAGCGACTGTTTCCAAACCCTGAAACGCCAGTCGCTCACCCGGCTTGAGATTTAATATTCATTTACTGCTAAATGCAGCAAGTCTGCCGTAGGCGACCATGATCCGTTCTTGCGTAGAACAGGCATCCTTAGCCGCCTCATCTGCAGCACCGCCACCCTCGTCGCTCCCGGGTCAGGCGCGCAGCTCAGCAGCAGGGAGCCGTTCGTGAGACCGGGCCTCGCGATGCCTCCAGTGGAAGTCGTTCCTCGTCCGCAACGGCTGGTTCGCGGCCGTTCTTGCCACCGGCCTCCAGGCCGGAGTGGCCTCCGCCGCACTGAGCTTCAACTTCAGCTTTGCAGGAACCGGCCAGCCAGCCACTCCGACAACGGTGACAGGGACGGTGTCCGGCCTGGTGGACAACCTGCCCAATCAGACCACGGGACTGAAGGTGATCATCACGTCGGCCACGAACACACCCCCCGGCGCCTGGCCCACCTTTTCAACCGATTTCGATGGTGATGGCTTTGACGTTGCACAAGGCCAGATCACTGGCGTCACTATCGCTTTCAGAGATCAAGGTAAGTTTTTGTATTTCGGCAACCAGGGAATTCTGAACCCTCAGCTGGAAGACCCCACCTCAGACCCTGTTTACGAAAACTTTGCTTGGAATCAACAGCCCACCAACTCTCTTCGCTTCACCCCTCTGGCTCAGCCCACCGCATCCGTTCCTGGGCCGCTCCCTCTCCTGGCAGCCGCTGCCGGCTTCGGCTGGAGTCGCCGCCTGCGCCGCAGGGTCAGGTCGCCGCTCTGAATCCAGGCTTCCGCCCTCCCCCTGCCCTTCTCCAACCGGGGAGGGCTTTTTTTTGGCCTCTCCCCTGAGCCCCATCCGATGCCGAGCCGTTCCGATCTGCCGCCGTCGCGACCCCCTGGCACCACCCGCGGCATCGCCCTGGCCGGTGGGGTGCTGATCTCCCTGTTTCTCACGATCCTCTCCGCCTCCCTCTTCCCGCTCCGCCTGCTCGCTCCGGCCTGGCAGCTGCAGGTGGGTGGTGCGCTGATCAACGCCTCTCCCTTCCCCCTGATCGGCCTCGTGCTGCTTCACCTCGCCGCCCGCCTCGATCCCTGGGATCCCCTGCTGGAGAAGCGCCGGCGGCTTGGCGCCCGGCTGGCGGCGGCCGCGGCGCTGGGCGATCTGCTGCTGATGCCGCTGCTGGCCACGGCCAGCCTGCGGCGCCACCACAACGAGGTGCCCGCCTCCACCGCAAGCCCGCGCCGGGCCTCCGCCCAGCTGGAACGCGCCCGCGCCTCCGCCCTACCCGCCAGCCCCTGAACGCAGCTGGGCGACATCACCCGCACCACCCTGGCCAGCCTCGCCCTCGCCCTGGGCTTCGCAGGCCTGGCCGAAGGCCGCACCGCAAACGTGTCCCTGCTGGAGGCGCTGCAGGCGGCCTGGCTCCGCCTGCGGCAGCGCCGGGCCATCCCCCTGGGCCGGGCCGACCGGTTCCGGAAGGACCAGGTGTACGTGCAACGGATCCACGGGGCCGCCGAGGAGGAGCCCCCCTCAGGCCCCCGGCGCTGAGCCCGCCTGCTCCAGCCGCCGCCGCACCTCCTTGAGGTCCTGCCAGGTCTGCCATTTGGGGCTGTCCTTCTCGCGCGATGGATTGCGCAGCAGATAGGAGGGGTGAAAGATCGGCAGCAGCCAGCGGCCCTCCAGCCCCTCGCCCTCGCCGGCGCGCCATTGCCCACGCAGGCGGGTGATGCCGCCCTTCACCCCCAGAACCCCTTCCAGCGCGGTGGCGCCGGCCAGCAGGATCACCGGCGGATCCACCAGGGCGATCTGCTGCAGCAGCCAGGGCCGGCACGCCGCGATCTCCTCGGGGGTGGGCCGTCGGTTGTCCGGTGGGCGGCACTTCACCACGTTGGCGATGTAGGCATCGCGCTCGCTGTCGATGCCCACACTCGCCAGCATCTGGTCCAGCAGCTGGCCGGCCCGGCCCACGAACGGCCGGCCGCTGGCGTCCTCCTGGGCGCCCGGCCCTTCACCGATCACCATCAGCCGCGCCGCCGGATCACCGCGGCTGACCACCACCGTCTGGCGTCCATCGGCCAGGCCGCAGCGGCGGCACTCGCGACAGGCGCGCTCCAGCGCCCCGAGGTCGGCCGGCAAGGCGGCGGGCTCCGGTGCGCCGGTGGCGACCTCCCCCCGGACGGGGTCCTCACCCAGCAGGGATGGTTGCAGGGGAGACGGTTGCAGAGCATCAGCGGCCATCGCCCCATTCTTCGCCATGGCACGGGGCATAGGGCAAGATGGCCGGATTGCCCAATCGCGCCCACCAGATGGCGCGCGCTGCCATGCCGGCCCCGTTGCCGCTCTCCGCCCGGGCGCAGGCGCTGCAGCCATCGCTCACCCTCGCCATCACCGCCAAGGCCCGCGAGCTGCGCGGCGAGGGCAGGGACATCTGCAGCCTCAGCGCCGGGGAGCCCGACTTCGACACCCCCGCCTTCATCCGTCGGGCCGCCGCCGAGGCCCTGGAGGCCGGCCATACCCGCTACGGGCCCGTGG
>CAZBMT010000291.1:0-3785 GCA_964492645.1 uncultured Cyanobium sp.
AGTCCTGGAAGCCCTTGAGCCGCCGGGCGATCGCATCCGACTGGCCGGCGAAGCTACCGGCGATCTCCTGCCGGATCTGCTCCCGGCGGGATTCCAGTTCGGCGATCTCCCCAAGGAGTTCGGCGCGGCGCTGCCGCAGTTCCGTCAGGGCCAGCTCCAGCAGCCCATCGCTCCCGGGGACGGCCGATGCGGGGGTGGTTCCCGGGGTCTGGTCCGTCGGGTGGATGGTGGGGGTGTCGGGCTGGTCGCTCATGGCAGGAGAGGCAAGGCGGCGGGGGGCACGGACGGGGTCAGGGGGAGCCGGCTTCCGGGGGAGAGGACTGCGGCGGGGACGGTATCGGCAGGCGCCGCTCCAGCTCCTCCCGCAGGGCCGTGGCGTCGAACAGCACCGGCAGCAGATGGATGCTCTTCTGCTCCCTGAAATAGAACAGCACCGGCAGGGCCGGCCACCAGACCCTCCAGCCGATCCATGCGTCGTAGGGGAAGCGCCGGATCACGGTGTCGCCGCGGGACACCAGCAGGGCGTCGGCCGCGAAGCGCAGCCGCAGCAGGGCCGTCTGCAGAAGCAGGAACAGCCCCATGAGCCCCATCGCCAGGGCCGGCCAGTGGGCGCCGCTCCACAGCGACCGCAGGCCCAGCAAGGCGCCCGCCAGCACCAGCAGCCCGAGCGGCACCCAGGCCCGGGGGCGGAGGACCACCGCGTCCGGGTCGGTGGAGCCGTCTGGGGCGGCACTGGCCGGAGGGGGGGAGGGGGCGGCGGTCATTGGCCGAAGAGCAACTGGGTGAGAAGCACGTCCACCAGGGCGACGCTGACGAGAATCATGACCACCGCGCCGGTGGTGCTGGCGCCAACCTCCTTGGGCCCTCCCCGGGTGGTGAGGCCCCAGCCGCAGGCGATGACGGCGATCATCAGACCGAACACCACGGCCTTGAGCAGCATCGAAGGCAGGTCGTCGGGTTTCATCCAGACCCGCACCGAATTCCAGAAGACGGCCGGAGGGATGCTGTAGAGGAGGGTGCTGCTCACCTGGCCCGACCAGATCGCCATCCAGAAGAACAGCAGGCACTGCACAGGCGCCATCACCACCATGGCCAGCACCCGTGGCACCACCAGGTACTCCACCGGGTCGGTGCGCAGCATCGTGATGGCGTCGATCTGCTCGGTCACCTTCATGGTTCCCAGCTGGGCGGCGTAGGCGGTGGCCACCTTGCCGGTGAGCAGGGTCGCCGTGAGCAGGGGGGCGATCTCCCGCGAGAGGCCCAGGGCCAGCAGTCCCCCCACGGCGGCGCTGGCCCCCTGCTTGGAGAGCTCGGCCGCCACCTGGATGTTGAACACCGTGCCGGCTGCCAGGGCCGTGATCAGCACGATCAGGAAGCTGCCCGGTCCTGCCTCCAGCAGTTCCTGGACCAGGTCGACCATGCCGATGCGGCCACGGGCGATGGCGCTCACGGCCTGACCCCCGATCATCAGGCTTGCCCCCAGCCGCTGCAGCCAACGGGGGGGAGTCATGGCACCGAGGCCGTCCGGTTCTCCGGCAGGGGCCCCCGCTCCGGCCAGTGCCGCATCACCACCAGCCCCAGCACCACCAGCAACGCCGGGATCAGGCCCATGCACAGGCGGATCGCCAGCAGGGCACTGTCCGGCTGGAGGATGCCCCGGGCGGCCTGGTAGCCGCTGAAGCTCATCAGGTTGCCGAAGAAGAACAGGGCCAGGCTGATGCAGATCTTCTGGGTGAAGACCATCCAGGCGCTGTAGAGCCCGGCGGGCTTTTCCGGATCGGCATCGATGGCATCGGGGAGCAGGGCCCAGGGGATCAGATAGGCCGTGGAGGCCCCGAGGCCGACGATGAGGATCGTCACCACCAGGGCGGCCAGCCGCAGCAGGTTGGCCGCCGAGTCGGTGGGCCCGATGGCGGCATCGAGCGGCACCAGCACCATCGCCAGCAGACAGGCGGCGATCCAGAGGGCGGTGCCCCAGTGCAGGGAGGCCAGGCGACCGCGGCGGCGGGCGAAGGCGGTCCAAAGCTGGAGCCCCATCAAGGTGCTGATCTGGAACGGCAGCAGGATCCAGTTGCTCCAGCCCTCCGGCAGCCGCATCACCACCGGCAGGAAGATCAGTGCCGCCGTCTGCATGATCTGCAGGGCGCACCAGAGCAGCAGGTAGAGCCCGAGCACCATCTGGAAGCGCCCGTTGCGGCCCACCCGGGCCAGGAGCCGCCGGGTTGTGCCCCGCTGACTGACGGGCCGCTGGCAGTGCCGCGCCGCCGGTGCGATGCCCCAGCCGCAGAGCAGGGTGGAGCAGGTGATCAGGACCCCCGAGAAGATCCCCACCTGCAGATAGCTGTCGGGGTTCTGGTGATCCCTGAGCAGCACGCCTCCAAGCACGATGCCCACCAGGCCGGCGATGATCGAGCCGGTGAAGCGGGCGCTGTTGAGGCGGGTGCGCAGGTTGACGCTGGTGGTCAGCTCCGCCGCCAGGGCCGAGTAGGGAAGGTTGACGCATGTGTAGAGGGTGTTGGCCACCATCGAGATGGCCACGAACACGGCGAACCGGACCCAGAGCCCCCCCGGCGGCAGCCACCACATCAGGGCCATGGCGAAGCCGAGCGGAACGGCGCTGCCCAGGATCCAGGGCAGCCGCGGACCCCAGGAGGAGCGGGTCTTGTCGCTCAGCCAGCCCACGATCGGGTCGTTGATGGCATCCCAGAGCCGGGCCGTCATCAGCACCAGCCCGGCCATCCAGGCCGGCAGCCCCGCCGCCGAGGTGTAGAAGATGAAGAGGTAGAAGCCGATCAGGGAGGCCGCCATTCCGGTGCCGGCGTCCCCCATGCCATAGGCCAGCAGTACCCTGCGTCGCTCGCCGGCCGGAAGGTCCGCCGTATCCACCACACCCGACGGCAGGTCCGGCACTGCCGGAGGCGGGGAGGACGGTGTGGGGGTGGTCAAACCTTCAGGCGCTCAGGTGGTGATCGTCCGGTGTTGGTTGTCCGGCTGTGGTCGCCCGGTGGTGACCTGGCGCGCCAGGTCGGCCGGTGCAGGTCATAATGCTGCAGCCGGATCCAGGGAACCAGTTCCAGGGAGCCGGCCGCCAGTACCTCTGTACTGCTGCGGGCGTAGTTTAGTGGTAAAACCTCAGCCTTCCAAGCTGATGATGCGGGTTCGATTCCCGCCGCCCGCTTGCTCCTCCGCAGGAGCCGCCACTTCAGGTTCGGCCCCGAACCCAGCCTGGTCCCCTGTCGGAACTTCAGTCTGAGCGTCCGTGTCCTCCAGCAGCGGGGTGGCCACCAGCAGCATCAGGCTGCGGCTCTCGAGCGGCGCTGTCGGCAGCAGCCAGGCATCGGCCTTCGCGGGCAGGTCCAGCTCGCCGGGAATGGCCGTGTCGATGACCCTTCGCCAGCCCGCCGCCTGGGCTGGCAGCTGGAACTGCATCGGTTGGTAATAGGCGTTCATGCCGCACCAGAGCAGGGGGCCCAGGCTGGCGTCGTGGAGGCTCCAGGCCAGGCAGTGGGACCAGCTGGCCCAGTCGGGCCTGCCCAGCTCGAGGCCATGCCACTCCCGCCACAGGGGCAGGCTGCCGGCGCCCCGGGCCTGACCGGCAGCGGCCAATGCCGGGGGCAGCTCCTGGTTGAGCAGGGGGGCGAGCCGGCGGCGCAGCTGGATCAGGCGCCGCAGGAAGCGGCGCAGAGCCATGTCGCCACCATCCGGCTGCCAGTGCATCCAGCCCAGGGGGTTGTTCTGGCACCAGGTGTTGTTGTTGCCCCCCTGGCTGCGGCGCACCTCATCGC
>CAZBMT010000292.1:0-3778 GCA_964492645.1 uncultured Cyanobium sp.
CGGCGCTGCGGGCCGGCCTGGTGGACATCGTCAAGGCGAGCATCACGGGCACGGTCATGGCCAACCTGCTGCTTGCCCTCGGCCTGTCGATGCTGGTCGGTGGGATCGGCCGCAGCGAGCAGCGTTTTCAGCCGGTGGTGGCACGGGTGAACGGCTCGGCCATGACCCTGGCCGTCCTGGCGATCCTGATCCCGAGTCTGCGCGGGATGGTGGGCGACGGCGCCGGTGGCCTCGACGCGGGCGCCGCCGAATCCTTCTCCCTGTTCGTGGCCTGGGTGCTGCTGGCCGTCTACGGCCTGACGCTGCTGTTCTCCCTGAAGACGCACCGCACGCTCTACGCCGTGGCCGAGGCTGACCTTGGCGTGGAGCCTGAGGGGTCCCGCGGCGAAAGCGGCGGCACCACGCCGCCCCTGCTCCCCTGGGTCGCCGTGCTGCTGGCGGCCACCGTCGGCCTGGCCTATGCCTCGGAGCTGTTCGTCGGCGTGGTGGAGACCGTCACCGAATCCCTGGGCCTCTCGGCCCTGTTCACCGGGGTGGTGCTGCTTCCCCTGCTGGGTGGTGCCGCGGAGTACCTCACCGCGGTGTCCATGGCCCGCAAGGACAAGATGGACCTGGCGGTGTCCGTGGCCCTGGGCTCCACCCTGCTGGTGGGACTGCTGGTGGTGCCGGTGCTGCTGCTGGTGGCCCCGCTGCTCGGTCACCCGCTCGACCTCAGCTTCAACGTCTATGAGCTGGTGGCGGTGGCGACCGCGGTGCTGGTGAGCAACCTGGTGAGTCTCGACGGCCGCTCCGACTGGCTGGAGGGGGTGCTGCTGCTGGCGGCCTACGCCATCCTGGCGGCCGGGTTCTTCTTCCAGGGCAACCCCGTTCCATGAGCACGAAGCCGGACGACCGTCCTCTTTCCAGCCCTGCCGCCTTCGCCGCCCCGCCCCCCGCCCTGCGCTCGGGCGGGGCCTGGACGCGCCTGCGCCATGGGGCCGGCCTGCAGCTGCTGCTCATGCTTCTGGTGCTCCAGGCGGCCCTGCTGCTGGGTCTGGCTTGGCTGGCCCTGCCGGTGGCCCTGCTGGTCGTGGTCCTGGCCCTGCGCCAGCTGCTGCCGCCCCTCTGGCAGCTCCTGGCCCGCCAGCTGGAGGAACCCCCCACCGTGCGGCTGCTGGCGGTGCTGTCCCTGGTGGTGGCTCTGCTGTCGATCCCCCTGGCCCTGGGCTGGCTCGATCCGCTGCTGGCGATCTACCGCAACGGTGACTGGGAGGCGATCGGTGCCTTCGGGGAAGGGGTGATCGGCGCCATCGGTCAGATCCTCGTGGCCCTGGTGGCCCTGATGATCGCCTGGCGCCAGGTGATGGTGGATCAGCGGCTCACCACCCAGCAGAACCGCATCACCCAGGCCCAGACCATCGACAGCTTCATCCACGGCATCTCCGAGCTGATCAGCGACGAGGAGGGGCTGCTGGAGGACTGGCCGCTGGAGCGGATGCTGGCGGAGGGGCGCCTGGCCGCCGTGCTGAGCAGCATCGACGGTGACGGCAAGGCCCGCATCCTGCGCTTTCTCTCCCACGCGCGGCTGCTGACCCCTCTGCGCCGCGATCAGCGGCTGGGCCGCGCCATCCTCGACGGCGAGGGCAGCTACGAGGAGGACCGGCAGCGGGGCGTCCCGGTGATCCGCCTGCAGAGCATGCTGCGGGGGGCCGATCTCGCCGGCACCGACCTGCGGGCCATCGACTTCAACGGTGCCGACCTCTCCGGCGCCGATCTTTCCTGTTCGGATCTGGCCGAGGCCAACCTCTCGGGCGTCAATCTGGCTGGCGCCAACCTGCAGGGGGCCTGCGTGAAGGGCACCCGTTTCTTCTACGGCGATCCCCTGGAGGCCACCCCGCCCCAGCCCCAGCAGGCGCCGGACCACGTCGGCGGTGCCGGCACCGGCGCCCTGGTGGAGAACGTCAATCTCTCGGGGGTGCGCCAACTGGATTCAGCCAGCCGGACCTACCTGGCGGCCTGGAGTGGTGCCCGCTCCCGCCAGACCATCCCCGGCGGCTGCAAGGGACTGCCCAGCCGGTTGTAGGTCCCTCCCCGTCATGGGAGCATGGCGGTGCTACCGACAGGGTCGGCAGGCCGTCCAGCCTGGAGGGGTGGTCGAGTGGTTGATGGCTCCGGTCTTGAAAACCGGCGAATCGCAAGATTCCGTGGGTTCGAATCCCACCCCCTCCGTTTTCCCTTTCCCGCCCTGGCCTTCAGCCGGCGCCTCAGAGCCCTTCGGCGCGCTCCGCCTGCCGGCGCAGGCGATCCAGGCGCTCGAGCAGGGATTCATTGCTCATCCGGTTGTTGAGCCGCTCCGCCAGCAGCGGGAAGGCCATGGGGCCGGGACGGGGAGGGTGTCGCTCCAGCCACTCGCTCCCCTGCAGCCGCTGCAGGGTGCCGATCAGCCGGCCGAGGTCGAGCTGCTCCTGGAGCACCTCGCCGCGGGCCTGGGCCAGTAGCAGGTTGCCCGGTTCATGGCGCTGGAAGACATCAAAGAGCAGGGCGGCGCTGATCTGCAGCTGGCCGCCGGAGCGGGCCTGGCCGGGGTAGCCGTTCAGCACCAGGCCGCCCACCTGGGCGATGGAGCGGAAGCGGCGGCGGCACAGCTCCGAGAGATTCACGGCCCGCTCCAGGTCCTCCAGTAGCCCGGTGGGATCCAGGAGGCTCTCGCCGTGCTGTGCCAGCAGTTCCCTGAAGGGGTAGCCGCGGGGGGCGAGCAGCTCGAAGCCGTAGTCGTTCACCGACACCGTGAAGGTGCCGCTCTGGTGCCGGGCCAGCCGCCAAGACCACAGAAAACCGAGGCCCTCGTGCACGAAGCGCCCCTCGAAGGGGTAGGCGTAGAGATGGCTGCCCTCCCGGGTGTGGCACAGCTCCACCAGAAACTGGTGCGTCCGGGGCAGGGCGGAGAGCTGCACTTGGCGCTCCAGCAGAGGTTCCAGGGCCCGAAGCTCGGCGGTGTCCAGGCTGAAGCCCGCCTCCCCGTCGAGGGCGCGGGCGCAGCGGTCCACCTCCCGGCGCAGATGGGTGCTGAGCAGGTCGGAGAGGGCCATCTGGCCGCCGCCCCAGGCGGGCACCGTGGCGCTGCGGCGCGTGGTGGCCTTGACCATCGCCGTCATCTCCCTCAGACGCACGAACTCCAGCTGGCGGCCGGCAAAGAAGAAGACGTCCCCCGGCTTGAGCCGGCCGACGAAGGCTTCCTCCACATGGCCCAGCACGGCGCCGCGCACGAAGCGCACGGTGACGGCGCGGTCGGCGCTGATCGTGCCGATGTTGAGGCGGTGCAGGCGGGCGATGGCCGGCTCCCGCACCACGAAGCGCCAGGCGCCGTCCACGTCCGCCCCGGCCGGCTCCCGCTCCAGCTTGCGGTAGCGCGGGTAGGCCCCCAGGCAGTCGCCGCCGGCCTCCAGAAAGCGCAGGCACCAGTCCCAGCGGCTGCGCTCCAGCTGCCGGTAGCTCCAGGTGCGGCGCACCGCCGCCAGGGCGCTCTCGGGCTCGAAGCCCGGACCGCAGGCCAGGGTCACCAGGTGCTGGAGCAGCACATCGAGCGGCTCCTGGGGCGGGCGGCGGTGCTCCACCAGCCCCTCCCCCAGCCCCCGGCGCATGGCCGACACCTCCAGCAGCTCCAGGGCGTTGGTGGGCATGAACAGCACCTGGGCGGTGCCGCCGGGCTGGTGGGCCGAGCGGCCCGCCCGCTGCAGCAGCCGGGCCAGGTTCTTGGCGCTGCCGATCTGCACCACCCGCTCCACCGGCTGGAAGTCGA
>CAZBMT010000293.1:0-3777 GCA_964492645.1 uncultured Cyanobium sp.
TCCCCAACCGCTCCAGGGCCGGCAACACCGCCTCCCGCACCTCCGGCACCACCTCGGGCAGCACCGCGTTGAGCACCACACCCGCCAGCAGGTCTCCCAGCTGGTGCCGGGCCTCCAGCAGGGAGTCGACGCTGCGGCTGTCGCTCCAGGGGTGCACCAGCAGCACCGGCGCCTGCAGAGCCTGGGCCAGCTGCACCAGGCCCAGACCGTAGAGCTGGCCTTCGTTGAGGCTGCCGGCCCCCTCCAGCAGCACCAGACGCTCGGCGTCGTCATGGATGCGTCGCTGCAGAAGCGTCAGGCCCTCCCCCGGCGCCAGATCGCCGGCCAGCAGGCGGGCCCGGCCGGTCGCCGGCTCCAGCACGTGGAGCGACGGGATCAGCTGCTCCGCCTCCAGGCCGAGGGTGGCGCCGATGAACCGGACGTCGGGATCGAGCAGGGGGTTCTCCGAGCCCGCGTCGGGGAAGCCGTCGAGCGGATCGTCCATGCAGGTGGCCAGCGGCTTGCCGAAGGCGAGCGGCACGCCCAGGCGGGCGAGCTGGCGGCCCAGACCCAGCACCACCGCCGACTTGCCGCTGAAGGGTTCGCAGGAGCCGATCAGCAGGGGGATGGACATGGTGCGACCTCGCCGGGACCCGCAGGTGCCCGGCAATCTAGGCAGCACGACCACCGCAGGCCCATGCCGGACCCCTCGAACGAAGCGCTCACCGTGGCCGTCACCGGGGCCAGCGGCGCCCTCGGCCAGGCCCTGCTGCGCCGCTGGCACCGCCGCGGCGCCCGGCTGATCGCCCTCTGCCACGGCTGCGCGCCGCTGGAGCTGACGGACCTGGACGGGCAGCCGATCCCCCTGCGCCAGGTGCACTGGCAGGTGGGCCAGGAGGCGGCCCTCGAGGCCCTGCTCGCGGAGGTGGACGTGCTGGTGATCAACCACGGCATCAACGTCCATGGCGACGGCAGCGCCGAGGCGACGCGCTGTTCCCTGGAGGTCAATGCCCTGAGCGCCTGGCGGCTGCTGGAGCTGTTCGCTCCTGTGGTGGCGCGGCGCCGGGGTGGCCGGCGCGCCGAGGTGTGGGTGAACACCTCGGAGGCGGAGATCCAGCCAGCCTTCAGCCCCCTCGACGAGATCAGCAAACGGCTGCTGGGCCCGCTGCTCAGCCTGCGGGCCCCGCAGCTGGCCCCGACTGTTCGGCTGCGGCGGCTGGTGCTGGGGCCGTTCCGCTCCGCCCTCAATCCCATCGGCGTGATGGGGGCCGACTGGGTGGCCGGCGAGATCCTGCGGCAGGCCGACTGGAACTGCAGCCTGATCATCGTGACGCCCAACCCGCTCACCTACGTGCTGATGCCGCTGGCCACCTTGAGCCGCTGGGCCTACTTCGGTCTGACGCGTCGTTCCTGAGGAAGGCCAGGGCCGACCCAGCCTAGAAGTCCCGGTCGGTGAGGATGTCGCAGCCGTCGGAGGTGACGACGATGGTGTGCTCCCACTGGGCCGAGAGGCTGCCGTCCACGGTCACCACGGTCCAGCGGTCCTTGAGGGTGCGGCAGGCCTTGCTGCCGGCATTGAGGATCGGCTCCACCGCCAGGGTCATGCCGGCCCGCAGCTGCATGTTGGGCAGGTCGCGGGTGCGGTAGTTGAACACCGAGGGCTCCTCGTGCAGGTTGCGGCCCACGCCGTGGCCCGTGTAGTCCTCGACGACGGCGTAGCCGTGGGCCTCGACGTGGTCCTGGACGGCGCCGGCCAGCTCCAGGAGGGTGCTGCCCGCCTTCACCGTGGCCAGACCCTTCATCAGCGATTCCTGCGCCACCCGGCTGAGGCGGCGGGCCTCCTCGGGCACCCCCTCGCCGACGCAGAGGGTGACGCAGCTGTCGCCGTGGAAGCCCTCGTAGTAGGCGCCGGTGTCGATCTTGACCAGATCACCGGCCTTGATCACCCGCTTGGCACTGGGGATCCCGTGCACCACCTCGTTGTTGATGCTGGCGCAGATGCTGGCCGGAAAGCCGTGGTAACCCTTGAAGCTGGGGGTGGCCCCCATGGCGCGGATGCGGGCTTCGGCATGGCGATCGAGGTCGCCGGTGGTCATGCCGGGGGCGGCCATGTCGATGATCTCCCGCAGCACCGTGGCCACGATGCGGCTGGCCTGGCGCATGATCGCGATCTCCCGCGCCGATTTCACCTCCACCCCGCGGCGGCCCTTCTGGATGCGCGGGCCGGCCTGGGTGAGCGGGGTGCCACCGACCTTGACGCCGTTGGTGCTGGCCAGCAGATCGGCGAACAGGTTCATGCGGTGGGGGTCGAAGCCGGACATTCAAGTTATCAATGGCATCCCTGCCGCCGTCGTTTTCCCGTGTCCAGCCCCACCCCCAGCGCAGCCCCACCGCCCGCCTCACCGTCCTGGGGCGCCCGCCTGCGGCAGGCCCACGCCTGGATGGCGCCTCTGGTGCTGGCGCCGCTGCTGGTCTCGGCCGTCACGGGTGTGGGTTACCGCCTGCTGCGCGACTGGGGCGGGCTGAGCCGGGACCGGGTCCATCCGCTGATGGTGCTGCACGAGGGCGAATGGCTCCAGAGCTGGCTGGGCCAGGTGGGCGAGACGCTCTACGTGCTGCTCAACGGCCTGGGGCTGCTTTGGATGCTGGTGACCGGCGGCGCCATGGCCTGGGAGCGACTGCAGCGGGGCTGGCGGCGGCGCGGGGGGAAGGGGGTCACCTGAGGCGGTAAGGTGTTTGTTTGACCTGGCGCTCCGAGAAAAGGGATGGCAACCGAGACCGATCCGTCCACCGAGGTGGATCCCCAGACCGTGGACCAGGCGAACGCCGATGTGGTGACCGTCACCACCGGCAAGCTCAGTGCCCGTGCCCTGATCGAGGAGTTCGAGGCGGCCCAGCTGAAGAGCGACCTGCCCGAGATCTACGTGGGCGACACCGTCAAGGTGGGCGTGCGCATCCGGGAGGGCAACAAGGAGCGGGTGCAGCCCTATGAGGGCGTGGTGATCGCCAAGCGCCACGGCGGCCTCAACCAGACCATCACCGTGCGTCGCATCTTCCAGGGCATCGGCGTGGAGAGGGTGTTCATGCTGCACAGTCCCCAGGTCGCTTCCGTCAAGGTGGAGCGGCGCGGTAAGGTGCGTCGGGCGAAGCTCTTCTATCTGCGTGACCGGGTGGGTAAAGCCACTCGCGTCAAACAGCGCTTCGATCGCTGAAGCCTGGTTTCCCGGGTGGCCATTGCCCGCGAATCCCTCTCACGCTTTCCAGGGGCCATCGGCCTTGCGCCGTTAGTTCAGTTGGTAGAACGCAGGTCTCCAAAACCTGATGTCGGGGGTTCAAGTCCTCCACGGCGCGTTCGATGGTCCCATTTGCAGTCTCGTGGTTCCGAACATGGAGTTGGATCTACAACCCGGTGATGTGGTCAAGGTGCTGGAATCAGCCGCCCTTGGCTGGGTCCGGGCCCGGGTCATCCGGGTCAAATCCGGAGGTCGGGTCGTGGTTCAGAGCGACCAGGGGCGGGAATTCACCGCCAGGGGCAACCAGGTGCGCCTGATCGAACCCGCCGGCTTCCGTCCCTGAGCACCCGGGGGTTCTGGAAATCGCCTTGCGCCCTCAGAAATCGTTGGCCCCGTGCCCTGCACGGGGCTGGTTGCTTGGCCTGTGGTGCCCTGGCCTGCACAGCCGGAACCGGGGCGGCCTCAGCGGGGTGCGTTGACGGAGGGACCGGTGACGATGGATACTTCCTTGGTCGGCGCTAGCGCAGTCGTGATCGCCCATCGGTGCCGGATCCACCACCGGGAG
>CAZBMT010000294.1:0-3770 GCA_964492645.1 uncultured Cyanobium sp.
CGCAGCTGCACCCTGCGGCCCGAGGGCACCGCCTCGGTGGTGCGGGCCGCCATCCAGCATGGCCTGGTGGCCCAGGGACGCCAGCGGCTCTGGTATGGCGGGCCGATGTTCCGCTACGAGCGGCCCCAGGCCGGCCGGCAGCGGCAGTTCCACCAGATCGGCCTGGAGTTCCTCGGCCACGCCGATCCCCGCAGCGATGTCGAGGCCATCGCCATCGCCTGGGATCTGCTGATGGACCTGGGGGTGGGCGGCCTGTCGCTGGAGATCAACTCCCTCGGCAGCCCCGACGACCGGCTGCGCTACCGGGCCGAGCTGGTGGCCTGGCTGGAGGCCCATCGCGAGCGTCTGGATGCCGATTCGCAGCAGCGGATCGCCACCAACCCCCTGAGGGTTCTCGATTCCAAGAACCCCGACACCCAGGCCCTGCTGGCCGGAGCCCCCACCCTGGCCGATGCCCTCTGCGGTGAGAGCCATGAACGCTTTCGGCGGGTGCGTCAGGGTCTGGAGGCCCTGGCCATCCCGTTCGAGCTCAAACCGCGCCTGGTGCGGGGGCTCGACTACTACGGCCACACGGCCTTCGAGATCACCAGCAGCCAGCTGGGGGCGCAGGCGACGGTATGCGGCGGCGGTCGCTACGACGGCCTGGTGGAGCAGCTGGGCGGCCCCGCCACGCCCGCCGTCGGCTGGGCCCTGGGAATGGAGCGGCTGGTGCTGCTGGTGCAGGCCGTTGGCGACGGGGGCTCCGCCGCCGTCCCTCCGGATCTCTATCTGATCAGCCGGGGCGCGGCGGCCGAGGCGCAGGCCCCGGCCCTGGCCCGCGGCTGGCGCCGGCAGGGCCTGGCGGTGGAGCTGGATCTCAGCGGTGCCGCCTACGGCAAGCAGTTCAAACGGGCCGACCGCAGCGGCGCCCGCTGGGCGGCGGTGCTCGGTGACGCCGAGGCCGCCGAAGGGGTGGTGCTCCTCCGGGATCTGCGGGGGACCACCGGCGAGGCCGGGACGGCCGCTGCGGATCGGCGCCTGGCGCCGGGGGCGGTGCCGGGGGTGCTGGGGGCCTCCGATCGCCACGATGGCTAGGGTTGAACCAGTTGGTTGATCACGGCATGGGCTACGTGCAGGCCATGATCGAACTGAGCAACCCACGCCAGCCCCAGCTGCATTCCCTGGAGGTGACGGCCCTGGCCGACACCGGCGCTCTGATGCTCTGCATCCCACAACACGTGGTGGTGCAGCTCCAGCTGGAGCAGGAATCCCTGCGGGAAGTCACCGTGGCTGACGGCCGGGTGATGCAGGTTCCCTACGTGGGCCCGGTGCGGGTGGCCTATGAGGGCCGCTCCTGTTTCGTCGGGGCCCTGGTGCTGGGGGATTCGGTTCTGCTGGGCGCGGTGCCGATGGAGGACATGGACCTGATCGTGCATCCGGCCCGACAGCGGCTGGAGCCCGATCCGCGCAGCCCGAACATCCCCCATGCCCTGGTGAAGGCGGTGACCCGGGGGGAAGGGGATCAGGCCGAACCGACGCCCACGTAGGAGCCGTAGAAGAACAGGCCGACCACGAAGATCACGGCCATGCCACCGGCGGTGGCGACCATCCAGAGCGGCAGGACCCCTTCGGTCCACCGGCTCTTCCAGGCCACGGCCGGGCGGCCGTCGGGAAGGCGGTCGGGGATCCGGCCGTCAGGAAGTGAGGATTTCTTGCCGCTCATGGATGGGGTGCCTCCCGATCAGTTGAAGAAGTAGCTGGAGAAGAGGATGCCGATGACGAACACGAACAGCAGGCCCAGATAGAGGCTGGTGCGGTTCAGTTCGACCGGCAGGTTGTTGGGGTTGGGATTGCGCTGCATGGATGGCTCAGCGACGGACGAACTGCATGGCGGCCAGGGCACCCAGGAAGAAGACCGTGGGGATGCCGAGGGCGTGGACGGACAGCCAGCGCACCGTGAAGATCGGATAGTTGCGCGGCGTGGTGGGGGCGGTGGACTGGGTCATGGTTCCTGGAGGCGCAGATCAAGGCTGCTCTTGCCCTCGTAACGCTGACTCACGACAGGAGCCTTGGTTTCCTGGGCCTGGAAGTAGGCATCCGGGCGGGGCGTGCCGAAGGCGTCGTAGGCCAGGCCGGTGGACACGAACAGAAAGCCCGCCAGGAAGATGGCCGGCAGGGTCACCGCATGGATGACCCAGTAGCGGATGCTTGTGATGATCTCGAAGAACGGGCGTTCCCCTGTGGAGCCGGCAGCCATAGCAACAAGCGTTCAGCCCGGCAATCCTAGGGGTCGGCCCGCGGCTGGCGGGAGCGGGTCGGGGGGTTGGTTACAGAGGGATGCAGTTCAGCCCACCCAGCGCAGCAGCACGCCCCGCTCGCCCAGGACGAAGCCCTTGCCACCGGGGGCGAAGACGATCCTGGAGAAGTTGGTGGCCTGCTCGCTGCCCACCGGATCGCGCTGCCAGCTGGCGCCGGCATCGTTGCTGACCAGCAGGGTGCCGTTGCCGCCGCCGGTCCAGATGGCGCCGCGGGGATCCCAGGCCATGTCGAGGTAGCCGTAGCCGTTGGTGATCGGGATCACGGGCTTGCTCCAGTCGCCGCTTTCGGTGCTCTCGGCGGTGCTGGGGTCGCCGTCGAAGCGCAGCTGGGCGCCCCGGGCGACCATCCAGAGGTGGCCATCGGGCTGGAAGCCCATCGACTGCAGGCGCTGGCTGCTGACCCGCTGGTGCACCTGCCAGGCGGGCAGGCCCGGTTCCCAGGTGGCGAAGAAGTTCCCCAGGCTGCTGACACTGACGTAGTCGCCGTCGGCGCTGCGGCGCAGGTCGCGGATGGCGCCGGCGGCATCGCCCACCAGGGCCTGCCAGCTGGAGCCGGCATCGGTGGTGCGGTAGACGGCGCCGACGTTGGTGGCCAGTTCGGCGGTCTTCGGCCCCAGGGCCGTGACGAGATAGGGCTCACCGGGCAGCTTGGTGTCGAGCAGCAGCCGGCTCCAGCTGCTGCCGGCATCGTCGCTGTGCAGCAGCAGGCCGGGCTGGCCCACGATCCAGCCCTCGGGACCGTCGAAGTCGATGCTGATCAGCCGGAAGTTCTCCTCCTCCGGCAGGTCGAGGGCCCGCTCCTGCCAGCTGGCGCCGCCGTCGTCGGTTTCCATGATCAGCCGGTTGCTGCCCACCAGGAAGCCGTGGTCGGCGCTGCTGAAGGCCACGTCGAGGGGGTTGGAGCGGGTGTCCAGCGGGACGGCCTGCCAGGGGCTGGCGGCGGCGGTGGGCAGTCCGGTGGTGACGCAGCCCGTGAGGCCGAGGGCGAGCACGAGCGAGAGCCCCAGGCTGAGCAGGGGCCGCAGCGGGCGAAGGAAGGCCGGCAGGGCGGAGAGGGGCGCAGGCATCAACGCAGGGAATAGAGGGAGAGGAAGAAGGCGAAGGCGAGGGCGAAACCGCCGAAGATCAGGACGTTCTTCTGGCCGGGGGTGAGGCGGTTCACCCCCAGGCCGAAGTTGAGGTTCTCCTCGAAGCCACTGGGCTTGTTGCGCGGGCCGATGTCCTTGAAGGCCCCCACCCGGCTGCGGCAGACCGGGCAGCGGAAACCGACCGGGTCAAGGTCGAGGAAGGAGGTGCCGGCAGGGATCCCCAGCTTCCTGACGCCCTCGGCCGGGTCATAGACGAAACCGCAGCTGCGGCACTCGAAGCGGTGGGTGGAGGGATCCTCGACGACGGCCTCGGCCGCCTCGCTGACGGTGCCGGCGGGTCCGCCCGGGACCTCTTCGGTGGGTGTCTCCGTCGGCGGTTCGGTGC
>CAZBMT010000295.1:0-3743 GCA_964492645.1 uncultured Cyanobium sp.
ATCTGCCAGGCGGCTTCGGTGCCGGCCAGGCCGGCACCGATGACGACGACCATCAGGCGCGGGCGCGCTTGAGCATCAGTTGCAGCTGACCCACGGCGGCGCGGCCGATGTTGAAGCCGGCCCAACCGACGGCCAGGAGGATCGGAGCAGCGACGAGCAGCAGCCGGAGGTCCATGGCGTGGCGGGGAAAACGTTGGCGGGATCCTAACGGAGTCCGGCGTGAACCTCCGCCAGTTCGCGGTAGCGGTGGGCGTGCTGGCGCTGGGCCTCGATCGCGGCGGGATCGAGCTGACGTTTCACCGCCGCCGGAGCCCCCATCACCAGCGCGCCGGGGGGCACGTCGCGGGTGACCACCGCGCCGGCCGCCACCAGGGCCCCGGCCCCCACTGTGACGCCATTGAGCACGATGGCGCCGATGCCGATCAGGCAGCCGTCCTCCAGCGTGGCCCCATGGACCACGGCCCGGTGGCCGATGGTCACATCGGCGCCGATGGTCACGGGCTGGCCGGGATCGCCGTGCAGCACGGCGCCGTCCTGCACGTTGCTGCCCTCCCCCACCGTGATGCTGCAGACATCTCCCCGGGCCACGGCGGTGGGCCAGAGGCTGGCCCCCGCCGCCAGCTCCACATTGCCAATCACCACAGCCGAGGGGGCCACCCAGGCGGCGGCGTCGATGCGGGGGGCGTCCCAGCGGCTGGGCCAGGCGTCGGGGCTGGTCATCGGTGGCAGGTGGTGGGTGGCAGGGTGCGGCGGGTGGCGGGTGGCGGGCTTGGAGAGGGTCGCCGCCGGGTGATAGCTTCCCCAGCGACGGGTCGCTAGCTCAGCGGTAGAGCATTCGGCTTTTAACCGACTGGTCCTGAGTTCGAATCTCAGGCGACCCATCCCAACCACCGCAACGCACACCAGCTATGCGCCGCTTTGCTGCAGCGGGCTGCGTTAGCGGTAGGCCTCGCTGCGATGGCTGAGTCCGACCACCAGCACGACAAGTCGGTCCTCTTCGATCTGACAGATCACCCGATGGTTGCCGACCCGGTAGCGCCATAGGCCGGACAGGTTTGCCGTCAGGGCCTTGCCCCTCTGGCGCGGGTGACTGCAACTGGACACCATGTCCTGGAGGTACCGAGTGATACGACCGGCCGCCGTGCGATCCAGCTTGTTGAGCTGCCGTGCAGCCTCCGGGATGAACTCAACCGTCCAGGCCAAGGTCGCTCACCAGCTGCTCCAACGGGATGGTCGGCTCCCCAGAACGACGGTGGGCCTCCAGAGCCGCAGCCCCTAGGTAGGCATCCTCCAGGTCGTCCAGGCCTTGCTCGATCAGCTCCCGCAGATAGAAGGCCTTGGTCCGCCCCGTTTCGGAGGCCAGGCGATCCAGCCGCGCCTCCGTCGCAGGGTCCAGGCGAACGGAGGTGGCCATGGAGTCATGTGAATGCGTGTATTCAGCCTAGCTGCACCATCCCGCAGCGCACCCCTTTGAGCACGGCCTGCAGGCGGTTGTTGACGCCCAGGGTCTGGAGCAGGCGCTTGGTGTAGGTGCGGGCCGTGGCGTCGCTCACCACCAGCTTCCGGGCGATCTCACGGTCGCTGAGGCCGCTGGCCAGCAGGTCGAGCACCTCGTACTCCCGTGGCGTCAGCCGCGGGCAGCTGAGGTAGGGGAGCTTGCCGGAGCGCAGCGAGGGGCTGCGGTAGGAGTGGTGGCCCATCACGGCGATCACGGCGGCCTGCAGGGGCCGCTGGTCGTCGACGATGTCAGCCTCGGCCACCACGGCCTCCAGCCAGGGGGCGTGTTCGTACTCCGCCGGAATCACATCCCCGAGGGCCAGCATCACCACCTTGAGATCGGGATAGAGCTGCTTCGCCCGGCGGGTGAGATCGAAGCCGTTGCCACTCTCCAGGTGGTCGGTGCACAGGAGCAGGTCGTAGGGCTCCCGGGCGAGGTAATCCAGGCAGCCCTGTTCCTGGGTGATCGCGCAGCCGATCAGGCGGCGGTCGCTGATGCTCTCGCACAGGGCCCGCAGCAGGAAGCGGCCCTTCATGGCGATCGCCACCTTTCCCCCGGAGGCCACCGAGAGCAGCACCGCATCGAAGGTGTTGCCCTCCAGGCTGTCCAGGAACGGGGTGAGATCCATGGTGGCGGGGCCAGCCACATGGCCTTCATCATCCGATCCCAGGGGACCCCGGCACGGGACGCTCCGCCGAACGCTCGAGCAGCGCCAGGGCCTGACGATCGACTTCGACCAGCCGCCGCAGGATCAGCTGGGCATCCCTGTCGCTGAGCTCGCCGTCGTCACGCCATTTCAGGCAGGTGCGGCCCAGGCAGGAGGCTCCCGTCCCGTCCCCCGGAGCAGGGGCGCACGGCGCCCCGGAAACCGAAGGTTCCTTTCTCCTGGCGTCGATCATGGCCTGTTCCTCCCGCTGGATGGGCCGGTCCTTCCGGACGCTACGCAGCCGTTCCGGCCGAACCGGGGGAGTGTGTCGTCCTGATGCGGATCAGAAGCGGAAGCTGGTCTTCACCAGTCCGCCCAGCTGCCGGAACGTGGTGCCGGGGGTGGTGTCCTGACCCAGGGGCCGGCTCAGGTAAAAGAGGGCCGGCGTCACGCTGATGTTGTCGGTGACCTGCCACTTGTACCACCACTCCCAGGCGAAATTGCCGTCCTGGGGTGTCTGGCCGTCGGCCAGGGCCGTGGCGAAGATGGGTTGGCCCACCGCCATGCCGAGGGCGTTGCCCTTGACGAAGGCATCGTCCCACTGCAGGCCCACCATCCAGGACTGGCTGGTGCGCAGGGCGCCGGGGGCCTGGGCGGTGTCGTAGCTGGTGCCGTTGATGCCCCAGCCCAGGCTGATGGAGGGGATCCAGCCGGAGCTGGCCGGCTGCCAGTAGCCGCTGACGCCGAAGGCATCGGTGCGGCTGTTGGGGTTGGCCTCATAGGTGAGGCCGGTGAAGGGCGTGGTGCCCGGCACCCCGACGCCCGACTGGATGCGGGAGTAGATCGCCGCCAGGCCCCACTGCTCCTTGGCGTAGCCGATCTGCACCGTGCCGGTGCCGGCCGAGGCCACGGTGCCGATGCCGCCGATGTTGGGATCCCCCACATCACCGTTGGCGGCCACGTAGTTGGCGCTGATGCTGAAGCCGCCCTGCTGCCACCACAGACCGGCCCCCGGCCCGAGGTTCTTGTTGTAGGCCGCCGGGGCGCCGTTGAGGGTGAACAGGTTGAGGACCGTGTCGGAGGGATAGGCGCTCGGCCAGAGGGCGAGCATGTCCTCCTGGCCGACACGGCCGCCGAAGGTGGCGGTGAACTGGCTGCCGATCGGGAACTGGTAGAAGATCTTGTCGATGGCCACCACATCGCCGCAGTCGGCGGGGCCACCGCAGGCTTGCTGGAAGGCCACCTCCAGGGTGGAGAGTCCGCCGGTGGGGCCGGCGCCGCCGAAGGCGGAATCGGCGAAGTTGCCGCCCCGAAGGATCGTGCGCAGCAGGTCCTTGCCGGTGAAGCTGGTGTCGAAGCTCAGCTGGAGGTCGTAGCTGAAGGTGGTGGCCCCCACGGCGGCCCGGGCGGCATCAACGTTGGCGGTGTCGCTGCCCGAAAACGCGTTGGCACCGATCACGAAGGTGGCCTGGCCGCTCAGCCTGGTGGTGGTGGAGAACTGGGTGGCCTCCAGCTCACCCACCTTGGCCTCCAGGCCATCCACACGGCCGCGCAGCACGGCGAGTTCCTTCTCGAACTCGGCCATCAGGCGCTTGAGCT
>CAZBMT010000296.1:0-3726 GCA_964492645.1 uncultured Cyanobium sp.
TCGGACTCTGGGGCGCCAGCCTGATACTGGTGCTGGTGGGACTGGTGCTGCTGCCCTGAGCGGCCGCCCCCTGTCGTCGATCGCGACGACCCCGCCCACCGATCCGTCGCACCCCCGGCCATGGCGTTTTTCACCTGGAAGGAAACGGGCCTCACCGCCGACTGCGCCAGCCTGGAGGCGATGGCGGCACGGTTCGAGGAGGCGGCGGCCCTGATGCGCCGCATGGCTGCGGAGGGCTTCAAGGTGGAGCGCCATCCGGAGGGGCAGCGCATCACCCACCCCGACCGGGCGGTGTTCGGGGCCTACGGCTTCGTGAGCGAGGAATCGGCCGAAAGCCAGCTCACCCTGCTGGAGGAGCCAGGCCCATGAGGGCCGCGGGCGGAGCCGGCCCTCAGCGGCGCAGGTAGCCCACCACCCAGACCAACACGAAGGCCAGGGACGACACCCCCAGGTAGACCAGCGTCCAGGTCTGGAAGTCCGTGACACTCCAGCCGAAGGGCAGCAACCCGTTTGCCGCGTCACCGGCGGTGCTGAAGGCGAAGGTGCGGGAGGCCAGGGGGCCGAGGCCCTGGGAGATCACGGGGAGAGCCGCAGGCATCGCGGCACGTTAGGGGAAGGGGCGCGCGCCGCGTCAGGATCGCCTGATCCGCACCCCAGCCATGGCAACCGGCCCATCCCCCTTCCCGCGGACGGTCCTGCCGCGGACCCTGATGCTGCTGGGCAGCGGCGAGCTGGGCAAGGAGGTGGCCATCGCCGCCCAGCGGCTCGGCTGCCGCGTCATCGCCGTCGACCGCTACGCCGGTGCCCCTGCCATGGCGGTGGCGCAGGTGAGCGAGGTGGTGGCCATGGCCGACCCCGACGCCCTCAGGGCGGTGGTGCGGCGCCATCGCCCCGATGTGGTCATCCCGGAGATCGAGGCGCTGGCCGTCGATGCCCTGGCCGAACTGGAGGCGGAGGGCCTCACGGTGATTCCCACCGCCCGGGCCACGGCGGTCACCATGAACCGCGACCGCATCCGTGACCTGGCCGCCGCCGGGCTGGGGCTGCGCACCGCCCGCTTCGCCTATGCCGAGAGCGCCGCCGAACTGGCGGCGGCGGCGGCGCCCCTGGGCTGGCCCGTGGTGGTGAAGCCGGTGATGAGCTCCTCGGGCAAGGGGCAGAGCGTGGTGCACGGCCCCGAGGCGATCGAAGCCGCCTGGGACGCGGCCATGGCCGGAGCCCGGGGCGAGGGGGCGCGGGTGATCGTGGAGGAGTTCCTGCGCTTCCAGCTGGAGATCACCCTGCTGACGGTGCGCCAGTGGCAAGGCCCTACCCTCTTCTGCCCGCCGATCGGCCACATCCAGGAGCGGGGCGACTACCAGTGCAGCTGGCAACCGGCCCGGCTGGGGGCGGAGCAGCTGGCGGCGGCCCAGGCGATGGCGAAGTCCGTCACCGACGAGCTGGGCGGCGCCGGCCTGTTCGGTGTGGAGTTCTTCCTCTGCGGCGAGCCCGGCGCCGAGGAGGTGGTCTTCTCCGAGCTCTCGCCCCGGCCCCACGACACCGGCCTGGTGACGCTGGTGGGCCAGAACCTGAGCGAATTCGAGCTGCACCTGCGGGCGGTGCTGGGGCTGCCGATCCCGGAGATCCGCAGCCTCGGAGCCGCGGCCTCCCGGGTGATCCTGGCCGGACCGGACCTGCCTGCCGGGGCCGAAACGCCCACCTACCTGGGGCTGGATCAGGCCCTGGCGGTGCCGGACAC
This sequence comes from uncultured Cyanobium sp., assembly GCA_964492645.1. Taxonomy (GTDB): domain Bacteria; phylum Cyanobacteriota; class Cyanobacteriia; order PCC-6307; family Cyanobiaceae; genus Cyanobium. The sequence continues at coordinate 1,739 of CAZBMT010000296.1, forward strand.
CCAGGTCCTGATCTTCGGCAAGCCGGAGGTCCGGCCCTGGCGACGCCTGGGGGTGGCCCTGGCCCGCGGCGACGATGAGGCGGACGCCCGCGGACGCGCCGATCGGGCCGCGGCCCTCGTGCTCGTGCAGACCAGCCGATGAACCGTCGCCACCACTGGTTTTTCGCCGCTTTGAGCCCTATGGTGCGCCCCTACGGGTAGCACAATGACTCAGGCCCATTCACCGTCGAGGCCCTCGCGCTCCCGGAAGACCCGGCAGAGGAGGGAACCCGGAGCGATGGCCCTGCCTGAGGAGACCAGCACACGGCCGGATCCGAAGCTGCGGCCCACCGCCTCGCAGCGCTCCCGGCGCCGGCCCCTGCTCACCTTCGGGCTCGGCGTCGCCGTCGGTGCCGTGCTGGCCGGGCCCCTGCCGGCGCGCTTCGCCCCGTTCCTGGCCGGCCTGATTCCCGCCCACCACGGCATCGGGGCGGTGCTGAATCCCCTCTCAATCCAGAACCGTCCGATCCTTGTGCTCGGCCGCGATTCCGTGGGGGAAAACACCGACGTGATGTTCACCGTGCGCCTCGATGGCGACATCACCCACATCACCCAGGTGCCGCGGGACACCTTCATCGAATCGCCCCAGCTGGGGGTGGTGAAGGCCAACTCCCTGTTCGCCCTCGGCGGCATCCAGACCGCCAAGGCGGAAGTGGGCACCCTGCTCGCCACCCCGGTGGAGCGCTACCTCAAGGTGAACCTCGACGCCGTCAGCAAGGTGGCCGAGGCCCTCGGGGGCGTCGAGGTGGATGTGCCCAAACGCATGTACTACGTCGACAACGCCCAGGGCCTCTACATCGATCTCTACCCCGGCCGGCAGCTTCTGAAGGGCAAGGATCTGGAGGGGTTCCTCCGCTTCCGTCACGACGAGCAGGGCGACCTGGGCCGGATGGAACGGCAGCGTCTGGTGATGGCCCAGGTGTTCAGCAAGCTGGCCCAGCCGGCCACGATCGCCAAGCTGCCGGCCCTGCTGGAGATCGCCGGCAACGACATGGTCACCGACCTGTCGCCGATCGAGATGACCCAGCTGATGTCCGCCCTCGGCAAGACGAAGCTGAGCACCCAGCGGGTGCCCGGCCGCCTCTACTGGCACAACGACCTCAGCTACTGGATGCCCGACAGCAACCAGGCCCACCCCAGCGGCAGTGGCGAGGAGCCGCTGCCCTGAGGCCTCAGCCCACGGGACCCCGGCCGTCGTCCGGGGTGCGCCAGCCGGCGGTGAGCTCGGCCAGCAGCTGGGCCAGCCCCTCCTTCTTCGGCAGGTCGGCCTCCGCCGCCCACTCGATCTCCTGGATACGGGCATCGGTGAGGCCGAGCAGTTCGACGAGATGGCGATAGGCGACCCGCTCCTGGGCGTTGATGCTGGGCTCCTCCGGAGAGCGCCGGCCCACCCGCACCATCATGTAGCTGAGCTTCAGGGCCAGCTGGCGGTCGTCGGAGCCGGTGAGCTGGGCCACCAGATCGTCCAGGCCCGCCACCGGCAGCCGCTCGGCGAGGAAGGTCTCCAGCTGTGCTTCTGAGAGGCTGAGGGGGCTGTCGCCCTGCAGGTGGTTGGCCACCTGCTCGGCCAGCAGCTCCCGCTCGGCCAGGGAGCATTCGCCGTCGGCCCAGGCGACGGTGCAGACGATGCGCAACAGGGCCGTCCGGGCAGGGGTGAGTTCAGCCATGGCTCAGGCCGCAAGGGGGATGGGGGGATGCTGCTCCAGCACGTGCCGCAGGTAGCGGCCGGTGTGGCTGGCTGGGTTCTGGGCCACGGCCTCGGGGGTGCCGACGGCCACGACCCGACCGCCCTTGTCACCGCCTTCGGGGCCCAGGTCGATCAGCCAGTCGGCGCAGCGGATCACATCGAGGTTGTGCTCGATCACCAGGATCGAATTGCCCTTGTCGACCAGGCGCTGCATCACGTCCATCAGCTTGTGGACGTCGTAGAAGCTCAGGCCGGTGGTGGG
>CAZBMT010000297.1:0-3725 GCA_964492645.1 uncultured Cyanobium sp.
AGAGGGTGTTGCGCAGCCCGATCTGCACCATCAGCAGGTACAGCGGGATCATCACCACCTGGAAGGGGATCAGGATGGTGGCCACCACCAGGGCCAGCACCAGCCCCCGGCCGGCGAAACGCATCCGCGCCAGGGGGTAGGCCGCCAGGGAGCAGAACAGCAGGTTGGCGAGCACAGCCAGGGCGCTGACGATGGTGCTGTTGAGCAGGTAAGTGCCCATCGGGTTGGCGGCGAACAGGCGCCCGTAGGCCTCCAGGCTCGGCTGGCTGGGCAGCAGGGCCGGAGGGCTGGTGAAGATGTCCTCCGCGGGCCCCTTCAGGGACGTGCTCACCAGCCACAGGAGGGGCAGCAGCAGCAGCACGGCCGCCAGCAGCAGCAGGGCGAGCTGCAGCCCGGTGGCCAGCGGCGAGCGGTTGGGGGCGTTCACAGACGCGGCAGTTCCGCCACCGGAAGGGGGGTCTTCTGGGGATGCAGCGGGGCACGCTGGCTGCCTGTGACAAGCCGGTTGAGGGCGTTCACGAAGGCCTGGGCCGCCGCCACGACGATGTCGGTGTCGGCGGCATGGCCCGAATAGAGCACCCCCTGGTGGCGCAGGCGGATGGTCACCTCGCCCATGGCGTCGATGCCCTCGGTGACGGACTTGATGCTGAACTCCACCAGCTCGTTCGGCACCTGGGCCAGGTGGTTGAGGGCCTGGCAGACCGCATCCACAGGGCCGGTGCCGATCGCCGCCTCGGTCAGGTCGATGCCGTCGCCGTCCCGCAGGGTGACGGTGGCGGTGGGCTGCAGGTTGGTGCCGCAGCTCACCTGCACTGACTGCAGGGCATAGCGGGGCTGGTCCTGCTGCTGCACCTGCTCGCTGACGATCGCCTCAAGATCCCGGTCGGTGATCTCCCGCTTGCGGTCGGCCAGCTCCTTGAAGCGGGCGAAGGCATCGTCGAGGTCGTGGCGCTCCAGGGTGTAGCCGAGCTCCTCGAGCCGGGCCCGGAAGGCGCTGCGGCCCGAGAGCTTGCCAAGGGAGAGGCGGTTGTCGGCCAGGCCGACGGTGCGGGCATCGATGATCTCGTAGGTGAGCCGGTTCTTGAGCACCCCGTCCTGGTGGATGCCGGACTCATGGGCGAAGGCATTGGCGCCCACGATCGCCTTGTTGGGCTGCACCGCCATGCCGGTGAGGTTGGAGACCAGCCGGGAGGTCTTGGTGATCTCCTCGGTGCGCACGTTGGTGAGGGGCTCGCGCTGGTCGGCCGGCCGGCCCAGGAAGGGGTTGAAGTAGCTGCGCCGCACGTGCAGTGCCATCACCAGCTCCTCCAGGGAGGCGTTGCCGGCCCGTTCGCCGATGCCGTTGATGGTGCACTCCAGCTGGCGGGCGCCGTTCTTCACCGCTTCAAGGAAGTTGGCGACGGCCAGGCCGAGATCGTTGTGGCCATGCACCGAGATCACCGCCCGGTCGATGTTGGGCACCGAGCGGTTGATGCCGGCGATGATCTCACCGAATTCGGCCGGGGTGGTGTAGCCCACCGTGTCGGGAATGTTGATGGTGGTGGCGCCGGCGTTGATCGCCGTCTCGATCACCTGATGCATGAATTCGGGGTCGCTGCGGCCGGCGTCCTCGCAGGAGAACTCCACGTCTTCGACGAGCGAGCGGGCGTAGGCCACCATGTCTGCCGTGATGGCGAGCACTTCGGCGCGGGTCTTGCGCAGCTTGTGCTCCAGATGGATGTCGCTGGTGGCGATGAAGGTGTGGATGCGCCGGCGGGCGGCGGGAGCCACGGCCTCGGCGCAGGCCTTGATGTCGCCGCTGGCGGCCCGGGCCAGGCCGCAGATCACGGGTCCCTCGGGGGTGCCCACGCTGTCGGCGATGCGCTGGACGGCATGGAAATCGCCGCTGCTGGCGAAGGGGAAGCCGGCCTCGATGATGTCGACCCCCAGGCGGGCCAGCTGCTGGGCGATCGCGAGCTTCTCCTCCAGGTTGAGGCTGGCGCCGGGGGACTGCTCCCCGTCGCGGAGGGTGGTATCGAAGATCAATACCCGGCCGGGATCGCGGGCCATGGGGTTAGGCGGAACAGCTATGAGTTAGGGCCACTCTACGGGCCGGAAGACCCGGCTTCGGGAGCTGAACGTCCGGGAGCGGAACGACCGGGAGCGGAACGTCAAGGGGCTGAACGTAGAGTGGCCGTACAGAGGGCTTCCCCATGGCCGCAGGCGATCTGGCCCTGGTGTTGCATGCCCACCTCCCCTACGTGCGTTCCGGTGAACCCGGTTCGCTCGAGGAGGACTGGTACTTCCAGGCCCTCCAGGAATGCTATCTGCCGCTGCTGGCCGTACTGGAGCGGGCGGCCGCCGATCCGGAGCAACGGCCCAGGCTCACCCTCGGCCTCTCCCCCACCCTGCTGTCGCTGCTGAGTGACAGGACCCTCAACGGCCGCTTCCCGGCCTGGCTCGCCCTGCGCCGCACCCTGCTGGACGGGGCCGATCCCGAGCTGGCGAAGCCGGCCCGGGAGCTGCAGCGCACCCTCTCGGCCATCGAGGCCCAGTGGCGGGAGATGGAGGGGGATCTCCTGCCCGGCTTCCGGCGGCTGCAGGAGCAGGGGGTCCTGGATCTGATCACCTGCGGGGCCACCCACGGGTATCTGCCCCTGCTGCGGGATTCGCCGGAGGCGGTGCGGGCCCAGCTGCTCACCGCCGTGCGGGAGCACCAGCGGCTGCTCGGGGTGCGGCCCCTGGGCATCTGGCTGCCGGAGTGCGCCTACTACGAGGACCTCGACCGGCTCCTGGCCGAGTGCGGCCTGCGCTATTCCCTGCTTGACGGCCACGGTCTGCTCCATGGTCTGCCCCGTCCCCGCTACGGGGTCTATGCCCCGATCTGCTCCCCGGCGGGGGTGGCCTTCTTCGCCCGCGACAGTGAGTCCACCCTGCCGGTGTGGAGTGCCAGCCAGGGCTACCCGGGCGACGGGGCCTACCGGGAGTTCCACCGCGACCTGGGCTGGGACCTGCCGGAGGACGCCCTGGAGGCCCTGGGCCTCCACGATCGCCGTCCCCTCGGGCTCAAGCTGCACCGGGTCACCGCCCAGGGGTGTCCCCTGGACGCCAAGGCGCCCTACGACCCGGAGCGGGCGGCGGAGCGGGTGAAGGAGCACGCCGAGGCCTTCCTGCGGGGGCGCGCTGCCCAGATGGGGCAGCTGGCGGCGACGATCGAGCCGCCGCCGCTGCTGGTGGCCCCCTTCGATGCGGAGCTGTTCGGCCACTGGTGGTTCGAGGGGCCCCGGTTCCTGGCCGAGCTGTTCCGCCAGGGTCCGGCCCTGGACGTGTCCTTCACCCACCTGCGCGAGGTGCTCAGCCAGAACCGGGCCCTGCAGGTCTGCCGGCCGGCTCCCTCCAGCTGGGGCCAGGGCGGCTACCACGACTACTGGCTGAACGACACCAACGCCTGGGTGGTGGCGGAGTGGCAGCGCGCCTCCCGCGCCATGGTGCAGCGGGTGAACCGGGGCGTGGGCAGCACCGCCCAGCGCGCCCTGCTCACCCAGGCGGGACGGGAGCTGCTGCTGGCCCAGAGCTCCGACTGGAGCTTCATCCTGCGGGCCGGCACCACCACCGGCCTGGCCCGGGAGCGGATCCACCGCCACCTCGACCGCTTCTGGCGCCTCATCGATGCCCTCGAGCACGGCACCGAACTGCCCCGGGAGTGGCTGGTGGGGGTGGAGCGGGAGGACGGGCTGTTCCCGCAG
>CAZBMT010000298.1:0-3719 GCA_964492645.1 uncultured Cyanobium sp.
CGAAGCTGTTGAGGCTCTGCAGGGCGATCAGGGCGAAGTAGATCGTCACCCAGCCGTCGAACTGCGGCACCGTCCAGAACATGGCCCGCAGGTTGAAGCGGCCCGACCGCTCGAACAGCACCGCGCCGCACAGGGCGAAGCCGATCAGCACCAGGCCGACCATGTAGCCGGGCTGGCCAGGGCTGATCTTGCGCAGGGGATCCTGGACGAAGCCGATGAGCAGAGTGACCATCAGCCCGGACCGCCAGTCGCCGTCGAGGAGCACGGCGGCCAGGGCGCCGAAGAGGATGATCAGCAGGAGGATGGTCATCGGCCGGTGGAGGAGGTCAGCACCTGGCGGTAAGCGTCACGCAGCCGGAGCGCGATCGTGCTCCAGGAAAAGTCCGTTTGCGCCAGGTTAAGGGCGGACGCCCGCATTGACAGGCTCGGCCGCTCCAGGGCGGTGGCCAGGGTCCGGGCCAGGGTCTGGGGATCGCTGGCGCAGACCAGGCCGGCGCCGCAGCGGGCCACGTCGGCGGCCACAGCCACCTCCGGGGACAGGATCACCGGGGTGCCGGCGGCCAGTGCCTCCACGGCGGCGATGCCGAAGTTCTCCGCCGCCGACGGCAGCACGTACCAATCGGCCGCCTGCAGCATCCGCCACTTGGTCTCCCCCTGCACGAACCCCAGCCAGCGGCAGCGGGCGGCAAGGCCCAGCCGCTGGCTGCGCTCCTGCAGGCCGGCGACGTACCGCGGCTCCCCGTCGCCGGCGATGGCCAGCTCCCAGAGGGCTTCGGGCCGGCATCGCTGCAGCAGGGCCAGGGCGTCCAGCAGGGTCTCCAGCCGCTTCTTGGGGTGCAGCCGGGAGAGGAACAGGAACCGGACCGGCCCGGCGCCGTCCGGGCTGTCCGCCGCCCTGGCCGCCGCTTCGGGTCCGCGCACCCCCAGGGGGAGCACCAGGCCGGGGGGGGCGAGGCCGAGACTGGCCGCCTCATCCCGCTCGGCGGCGGTGGTGTAGTGCAGGGCGGCGGCCCGCTGCAGGTTGCGCCGCTCGATCAGGCCCAGCATCAGCCGCTTGCGGCCGCGGCTCTGGGCCAGGCTCCAGGGGCTCAGCTGGCCGATGCTGCGCAGGATGTAGGGAACGCCGGCCCCGCGGGCCTGGGCCATGGCACTGGTGGACGGGTAGGAGAACAGGGCATGGATGTGGAGCAGGTCGTAGTCCTTCAGGTGGCGGGCCAGCCAGAGGCTGAGCCCGGGACTGACGGCGAACTCCCGCAGGGCGGCGACCGGCGGGCTCCAGCGGCGAAAGGCCAGCACCGGCACCCCCTGGTGCTCCCGCCAGCGGCCGGTGACCAGGTCGGGGTGCAGGCCCGGTCCATGGTCGTTGGTGGTGAGGATGGCCGCGTCCACCCCCTGGAGCCGCAGGGCCGCCACCATGTCGATCACGGCCCGGCTGGGCCCGCCCCGCAGCGGGCTGATTGACGGGATGACATGCAGCACCCTCATGGCGCCGGGCGGCCCGCCAGGAAGGTATCGAAGGCCGAGCCCCAGGCCGCGGCCACCACGGGGGCGGCGTAGGCGGCGATGGCGTCACGGTTGGCGCGATGGCGTGCCCGAAACCAGCCGGCCCGGCGTCGCAGCTCCACCAGGGCGTCGAAGATGGCCGCGCTGCTCTCGATGTCGCAGTAGATCCCCTTCTCCAGCCCCTCGACGATCGCCTGCAGGGGGTTGCCGGCCGGACCGGCCACCACCACCGGCGTGGCGTGGGGCAGGTATTCGAAGAACTTCGAGGGCAGGTTGTCGGTGTGGCGGGGGCCGATCAGGACCAGCAGGCCGTCGGCGGCCTGCGCCAGTTGGTGGGAGCTTTCGTTGCTGACCGCGGCATGGACCTCAATAGCGTCGCGCAGCCGGGGGTCGCTGCGGATGGCCGCCCGGGCCGCCTCGTAGAGGTAGCCGAAGAGCAGGATCCGCAGCCCCCCCTGCTCCTCGGGCCGCCAGCGCCGCACGGCCTCCAGCAGCGGCTCGATCGGCCGCCAGGGGCCCAGGTTGCCGGGGTGAAACAGCGTCAGTGTCGGTCGGGCTGGCGGGGCCCCTGCCGGAGCCGCCGCTGGGGTCTCGACGGGTTCGAAGCAGTCCGAAAGGAACCGGGCCGGCGTGCCGCCCAGCAGCCCCTGCTCCCGGTAGCGCTCCATGGTGAGGGGAGAGGCGAACACGGCTCCCGCGGCGGCGGCCAGCACGGCCCGCTGGCGCTCGGGCTGGGCCGGGTGGAAGCGGCCCTTCTCCCGGTGGCCGAAGGGATCGTCGTAGATGGCGATGAAGGGTCTGCCGAGCCGCCCGGCCACCTCCCGGGCCACCTCGAGCACGCGGAAGTCCGGGCAGATGCCGGCCACCACATCGCAGGGGAGGCGCGCCGCCGTCTCCAGGGCGGTGGCCCTGAGGCCCTGGAGGGCATGGGCCTGGGGGTCGTGACGGCCCAGCCGATCCAGGAGCCGGTGGAGCAGCTGGCGCAGGCCGAACCAGAGGCGGAGCGGCGAGCCTGGGCGGCAACGGTGCTTGCGGATCGCGCAGCGCTGGGAGCGGGACACCCGCCGGCTGTAGTGGCAGAAGCGCTCCTGGTCAGGGACGGGTTCCGGTGTGACCGCATCGAGCCGGGGGTCGGGGCCGACGACATGGAACTCCCAGCCCGCCGCCGGCAGATGGGACAGGAGCTTGGTGTAGCGGCGGGCCTGGACGCCGCCACCCCCTGGCGGCTGGAGGGAGAGGATCAGGGCCCGGCGCATCTCAGCGGCGCTCCAGCAGGGCCAGCCCCGCCAGGATCCCGTCGGCTGCGTTCCGCACGCTGAAACGGCTGTTGACGAGCTCCCGGGCGGTCTCCCCCATCCGGGCGGCGGTGGCCGGATCGGCGGCCATCCGACCCATGGCCGCGGCCAGGGCCGCCGGCTCGCCGACCGGGCTCACCAGGCCGGTTTGGCCCTCGAGCACCAGGTCCTCGGCGCAGCCCACCTGGTCGCTGACGATCGCCGGCAGCCCGCAGGCCATGGCCTCATTGACCACAAGCCCCCAGGTCTCGCCGTGGTCGGAGGGCAGCACCAGGGCATCGGCCACCGCGTAGGCCGAGGGCATGCCCGACTGGTTCAGGAAGCCGGCGAAGCTCACCGGCAGTCCGTGCCGGCTGGCCACGGCCCTGCAGGCCTGCTCCAGGGGGCCCGTGCCCACCACCAGCAGATGCACCGGAGGGCTCGGCGAGGCCTGCACCAGCTGCTGGAGCGCTTCGAGCAGGTCGAGGGGACGCTTCTTGGGCTGGAGCTTGCCGGCGAACAGAAAGCAGAAGGACTCCCGGGGGATGCCCCAGTCCTGGCGCAGCGCGTCCCGGCGGAGGCGCAGTGCCGCGGCCCGCTCGCTGAAGTAGCCGTTGTCGACGAAGTGGGGCGAGGGCACCAGCCGGTTCTGGGGGATGCCGAACTGGCGGTACCAGCGGGCATTGGCCATGCCCACGGGAAGGCCCACTGACACTCCGCGGAACAGCAGCCAGTAGGTGAGGTTCAGGGCCCAGGATCTGGGGCGGAAGGCATTGGAGTCCATCCGCAGCAGCACCGGCAGGCCCTGCAGCCGGGCGGCGATGAACAGCTGCACCATGCCAAGGAAGTGCCAGCCGGTCAGCAGCAGGGCATCGGGCCGCTGCCGGGCCGGGCCGAATCCCAGCTCCCCCAGGGGCCGGGCCAGCCACACCCCCCGGTAGC
>CAZBMT010000299.1:0-3681 GCA_964492645.1 uncultured Cyanobium sp.
CCTGGCGCGTCCCTTCGTCTCGGCCACCCTGCTCACCCTCGCCCTCGGCGGCGTGGCGGTGGCGGCGGGGATCTCCCAGCTGCTGCGGCTCACCTCGGCCGATGACACCCGCAGCAAGGTGTTCCGCGCCATCTCCGGGGTGCTCTATGTGGTGGGCGGCATCGGCCTGGTGGCCTTCCCGGTGGCCAGCACCGTCAGCCTGACCCTGTTCATCGGCGTGCTGCTGGCGGTCGAGGGGGTGATGGAGCTGGCGGGCGCCGCCGCCGGCGCCGGGCCGGCCCGGGGCCTGGTGCTGCTCGATGGCATCGTCACCGTGGTGCTGGGGGGGATGCTGATCGTCGAGTGGCCCTCCGACAGCATCTGGGCCATCGGCACCCTGTTCGGCTTCGGCCTGGCCTTCTCCGCCTTCAACCTGATCACCGCCCCAACCGCGCCCACGGCCGAGGGCTGAGGCTCATTCGGCCACGGCCAGGCCCTCAGCCCGGCGCGGATCCACCGTGCCCAAGCTGCCGCCCCCCGCCAACAGCGTCGAGGTGCTGTCGGGGCTGAGGCCCTCCTCCGCCTCGATCCGGTCGGGCCAGAGCTGGCTGTGGATGCGGGGGGCGGCCACGGCGCCGGCCAGGTTGAGGCCGTGCACGATCCGGTTGAGCAGCACCTGGAGGATGGTGGTGATGATGCGGCTGCCTCCGGGGCTGCCGGTGGCGATCCAGGGGCGGCCATCGGGGCGGAACACCAGGGTGGGGGCCATCGAGCTGAGGGGCCGCTTGCCCGGGGCGATGGCGTTGGCCGCCCCCTGGCGCAGCCCGAAGGCGTTGGCGCTGCCCGGGAGGGCGGTGAAGTCGTCCATCTCGTTGTTGAGCAGGAAGCCCATCCCCGGCACCGTGATGCCGTTGCCGTAGGGGAAGTTGAGGGTGGTGGTGAGGGCCGCCAGGCCGCCCTGGCGGTCGGCCACCGAGAGATGGGTGGTGTTGGTGCCTTCGCGGGCGGCGGCCGCCTCCAGCGCCGGGGCCGGGGTGTGGCGCCGGGGATCGATGCGGCGGCGCAGGCCGTCGAGGTGAGCCGGCGACAGCAGCCGCTGCACCGGCACCGGCACCTGCTCCGGGTCCCCCAGCAGGGCATTGCGGTCGCGGTAGGCCAGGTTCATCGCCTCGGCCCTGGGCTGCAGGCTGGCGGCGGCATTGGGGCCGGTGGCCGCCAGGTCGAAGGGTTCGAGGATCCCCAGCAGCTGCAGCAGGGTGAGCCCGCCGCCGGGCGGCGGCATGGTGAGCACCGGGTGGCCGCGGAAGTCGCGCCGCAGGGGCCGCACCAGCCGGGCCCGGTAGGCGCGCAGATCGGCGTGGGTGATCAGGCCGCCGCCCCGCTCCATGGCGGCCACCAGGGCATCGGCCACCGGCCCTGTGTAGAAGCCCCGCTCCCCCTCGGCGGCGATGCGTCGCAGGCTGGCGGCCAGCTCGCCCTGGCGCAGCACCTTGCCCGGCACCGGGGGCGGCAGGAACAGACCGCGGGAGACGGGGTCGGCCTGCAGCCGCGGGGCGGCGGCGGCCAGGGAATCGCTCAGTTCGCGGCTCACCGGGAAGCCCTCGGCCGCCAACCGGATGGCCGGCGCCATCACCGCCCGCAGCGGCAGTCGGCCGTAGCAGCGCTGGGCCAGGGCCAGCCCGGCGACGCTACCGGGCACGGCGGTGCTGAGCAGGCTGCCGGTGGCGCGGGCCCGGTCCACCTGGCCGTCCGGACCCAGGAACATCGTGGCCGTGGCCGCCGCCGGGGCCGTCTCGCGGAAGTTCACCGCCACCGCCATGCCGCCGCCGATGGCCAGTTCGGGGCCGGTCGCCGGACTGCGAGCGGGAGCCTCGGCCAGGCAGCCCCGCCAGCGAAGGTCCGGGCAGCCAGAGCAGCAGGAAGCCGCCGCCGCCCAGGTTGCCGGCCTGGGGCAGGGTGACCGCCAGGGCGAAGGCGCTGGCCACCGCCGCGTCCACCGCATTGCCCCCCTGGCGCAGGATCGCCGCCCCCGCCGCCGAAGCCAGCGGCTCCTGGGCCGCCCCCAGCCCCTGGGCCGACCACTGGGGGCGGAAGCGCTGCTCGCCCTCCAGCAGCACGTTGCTCTCCGCGGCAACGGCGGCCGGCGCCACCATCAGGGGCAGCACCGCCAGCGCGCCCCCTCGGCGGCTGGCCCTCACAGCGGGGCTCCCGCGCTGCCGACGGCCGGGTCGCCGTAGCCGCCGCCGCCGGGGGTGGCGATCTCCAGCAGGTCGCCTGGGCGCACCGCCACCTGGGCGCAGCCACCGAGATCCTCCACCCGCCCCTCGGCCCGCTCCAGCCGGTTGCGCCCCACCGCCCCAGCGCCGCCACCGGCCAGGCCGAAGGGGGGCACCCGGCGGGAGCCCGAGAGGAGGGCGGCGGTCATCGGCGCCAGGAAGCGCAGCCGCCGCACCACCCCGTCCCCGCCGCTCCGGCGGCCGCCACCGCCGCTGCCACGGCGGATGGCGAAGCGCTCCAGGCGCACCGGGAAGCGGTCCTCGAGGATCTCCGGGTCGGTGAGGCGCGAGTTGGTCATGTGGCTCTGGACGGCATCGGCCCCGGCAAAGGCGCGACCGTCGGGCAGAACCCCGGCGCCGGTGCCGCCGCAGATCGTCTCGTAGTACTGGTGCTGGGCATCGCCGAAGCTGAGGTTGTTCATCGTGCCCTGGGCCGCCGCCATCACCCCCAGGGCGCCGAACAGGGCATTGGTGACGGCCTGGGAGGTTTCCACGTTGCCGGCCACCACCGCCGCCGGCGGCTGCGGGTGCAGCAGGCACCCCTCGGGCACCACCAGCTCGATCGGTTCGAAGCAGCCGGCGTTGAGCGGGATCGGCCGGCCCACCAGGCAGCGGAACACGTAGAGCACCGCCGCCTTGGTGATCGCCAGCGGGGCGTTGAAGTTTCCGTCCTGCTGGGGGGAGGTGCCGCTGAAGTCGATGCGGGCCCGGCGGGCGGCCCGGTCGATGCGGACGGCCACGACGAGGCTGCCGCCGTTGTCGAGCTCGACGCTGTGGTTGCCACCTGTGAGACCGGCGATCGCCTCACGCACGGCCTCGGCCGCATTGGCGAGCACGTGGCCCATGTAGGCACAGACCTCCCCGGTGCCATCGCGGCTCAGCAGCCTCTGCAGTTCGCTCTCCCCCAGCCGGTTGGCAGCCACCTGGGCCTGGAGATCGGCCAGCAGCTGGCCGGGGTTGCGCACCGGGTGGGGGCCGGCGGCCAGGCGCTGCCGCCAGCCGTCGGCATCGAACCGGCCCTGGCGCAGCAGCGGCACGTGGCGCAGCAGCAGCCCCTCCTCCTCGATGCGGCGGCTGAAGGGGGGCATCGAACCCGGCGTGAGGCCGCCCACGTCGGCGTGGTGGCCGCGGCAGGCGACGAACAGCAGCGGCGGCCCGTCGCCGCCGGGGGCGAACACCGGTGTGATCACGGTGATGTCGGGCAGGTGGGTGCCGCCGTCGAAGGGGTCGTTGGCGGCATAGGCGTCACCAGGCGCCAGCGGCGGCAGGGTGCCGGCGGCCACGGCGGCCAGCAGGCTGACGACGCTGTCCCCCATCGAGCCGAGGTGCACCGGGATGTGGGGGGCGTTGGCCACCAGCCGGCCGGCGCCATCGAACAGGGCGCAGGAGAAGTCGAGCCGCTCGCGGATGTTCACCGAGCGGCTGC
>CAZBMT010000300.1:0-3661 GCA_964492645.1 uncultured Cyanobium sp.
TTGCCGCCGGGGGCGATCGCCGTTCCGACCCCCCCACCCCGACCCTCGCGGAGCTGGCGCAGCAGCTGGCCCTGGAGCCTGATCCATGTCGCCCGGCCTGTGGCCCGCCCGCTCCCCTCCGGACCCGGCCGGCCCCGCAGCCAGTCGAGGCGCCGCATCAGATCGCTGCCGGCCTCGCGACGATCGAGGGGATCGCGCTCGCTGAGCAGCACGGCCATGGCCGTGGCCAGCGACTCCCAGCCCCTTTCCCTGGCCCGCAGCAGCATGTGGGCCAGGCGCGGATGCAGGCCCAGCCGGGCCATGGCCCGCCCGTGGCCGCTGATGCGCCCCTGGCCATCGACGGCCCCCAGCTGCCGCAGCAGGTCGCAGGCCTCCGCCAGGGGGCGGCGGGGGGGCGCGGTCAGCCAGGGCAGGCTGTCGTCCGCCATGGCGCCCCACTCCGCCAGCTGCAGGGCGATGGGTAAGGGATCGATCTCGAGCAGTTCCGGGGAATCGAAGGCGGGGCGCCGCTGCTGCTCCGCCGGGGACCAGAGCCGCAGGCATCGGCCTGGTCCCAGCCTCCCGGCCCGGCCGCTTCGCTGCTCGGCGCTGGCCTGGCTGGCGGGCTGGGTGATCAGCCCGTCCATGCCGGTGGCCGGGTCGAAGCGGCTGCGCCGGCTCAGGCCGCTGTCGATCACCAGGGTCACCGCCGCGATCGTCAGCGAGCTCTCCGCCACCGACGTCGCCAGCACCACCTTGCCCGCCGTCCCCCGGGGAGCCGCGATGGCCCGCCCCTGGGCCACCAGTGGCAGCTGGCCGTGCAGGAGGGCCAGTTCCAGCTCCTGGCCCCACGGGGTGGCCTCGATGGCCCGCCGTGCCGTCTCCAGCTCCCCCAGGCCGGGCAGGAACACCAGCGCGGTGCCCCGCGGCTCGGATTCGGCCAGCCAGTGGCCTTCCAGGGCCCGCAGCACCTGACGCTCCAGCCGCTCGTCCGGCCGCGGCGGCTGGTAGGTCACCGCGACCGGATGGCTGCGGCCTTCGCAGCTGATCACGGCGGCACCATCCAGCTCGCTGGCCAGGGGCGCCAGATCGAGGGTGGCCGACATCACCAGCAGGCGCAGATCGGGACGCAGAAGGCTGCGGGCCTGGCGCACCAGGGCCAGGGCCAGATCCGCCTCGGCCTGGCGTTCATGGAATTCGTCGAAGATCACGCCGGCCACCCCGTCCAGGGCGGGATCGGCCTGGAGCCGGCGCAGGAACAGTCCCGCCGTGACCACCTCCAGCCGGGTGGCCGACGACGTGCGCGATTCCAGGCGCACGCTGTAGCCCACACGCCCGCCGACGGCTTCGCCGAGGCCGGCGGCGAGGCGCTGGGCGGCATGGCGCGCCGCCAGCCGCCTCGGTTCCAGCAGCAGCAGGCGGCCCTCGGCGCCGAGGCTCTCGAGCAGGGCGAGGGGAACCCGGGTGGTCTTGCCGGCGCCGGGTTCGGCCTGGAGCAGGAGGGTGGCCCCGGGCCCGAGGGCGGCGGTGATGGCCGCGAGGCGACCGTCGATGGGCAGGGGCGGGTTCAGCGCACGTGGCGGATGCCATCCACCGGGTGGTAAGCCTCACCGGTGGTTTCCTCGTAGACGATGGCCGGCAGGCCGGTCTCGAACATGGTCTGGAGGGCCTCCTTCAGGTAGGGGTTCCAGCCGCCGGTGGTGACCTTGCCGTGGCGCACGGTCCAGTCCCAGGTGCCTTGGAGGTCGCGGGGGATGCGCCCCTCCCGGTCGCGTCGGGCCACCAGATCCTGGGATTCGACGATGCCGACCAGGATCGGATCCTTGCCGTAGGACGGCGTCAGGCTGAGCTCGAGCCGGATGGGGTCATCCTTCACCATCTTGAGTCGAAAGCGCGGCGGCAGCTTCAGTGCTCCGAGCACGGCCGCCACGATTCGCGTTCTCTGATCCACCATCGATCTCCGCCGGTTGGCGCGTTCACCTCAGGGAGCCTATTCAGGGGCCGGCCTGCCGCGCTCAGTTCGGATCGGCGGGGTAAGCGGGCTGTTCGTTGTCGCCGCTGAAACGGACCGTGAGCAGGTCCTCCTGGGTCAGCTGACCGTCCGCGTCCAGCAGCTCCGGGTGGATGGTGAGCCGGCCGGTGCGATCAGCAGCGGGGCCGCCCGGGGAAGGGGCGGCGGCTCCGGCATCGCCGGGACGGGGAATGGCGCGGAACCCCTGCCCCATGACCCGGAACGCCTGCCACAGCAGAACGATGAAACAGGCCCCGTAGACGATCGGAAAGATCTGGGAGAGGAGGGAGGTCATGGCGCGATGGGAATCCCGCAGTCCGCGGACTCACCCCCATCATCACCCGTCCGACGGGGCGGTGGCGGTGGCCAGCATCCAGGCCCAGAGGGAGGTGCAGGCGGCTCCGAAAGCGAGAAAGGCCAGCAGCAGACGGCTTGTGTCCATGACCCGATAAAAAACTTTACACATCATAGCGGGTCAGGCCGGTTTGCCTCCCCTTTCTCGTTCCCGGGGGCTTGCCTACGGTTTTTCCATCTGCGCTTCTTCACGATGCGTTCCTCGCGCCTTCTTGCCGCGGCCGCCGCCGGTCTGGCCACCGTCACGGCGGCGGCCACCGCCACGGTCACGGCCACCACGGCCCTCGTCAGCCCGACCCTCACCACCCCCGGTCTGGCCCAGCCGGCCGCGGCGGTCCTCGGGCGGCAGTCCTTCGTGGCGGCGGCGATCCGCCGGGCGGGCCCGGCCGTGGTCACCATCGACACCGAGCGCACCGTGCAGTCGGCCGCCGCCGGCGGCCTGCCCCGGGGTCTGCTGAACGACCCCCTGTTCCGCCAGTTCTTCGGCATTCCCCAGCAGGGGGCCCCCTCGCGGCGCACCGAACGGGGCCAGGGCAGCGGCGTGATCCTCCAGGCCGATGGGCTGGTGCTGACCAACGCCCACGTCGTGGACCAGATCGACCGGGTGACGGTGGGTCTCGAGAACGGCCGCCGCTACGAGGGGCGGGTCGTGGGTCTCGACAAGCTCACCGACCTGGCGGTGGTGCGGCTGGTGGGGGCGGGCCCCTGGCCCGTGGCGCCCCTGGGCAATTCCGATGCCCTTCAGGTGGGTGACTGGGCGATCGCGGTGGGGAACCCCTTCGGCCTCGACAACACCGTCACCCTGGGGATCATCAGCAGCCTCAACCGCAACGCCAGCAAGCTCGGCATCACCGACAAGCGGCTGGATCTGATCCAGACCGACGCAGCCATCAACCCGGGCAACTCCGGGGGGCCGCTGCTGAACGCCGACGGCGAGGTGGTGGGAATCAACACCCTTGTCCGCTCGGGGCCTGGGGCCGGGCTGGGCTTCGCCATTCCGATCAACCGCGCCCGCGGCATCGTCAATCAACTGGTGGCGACCGGTCGTGCCACCCACCCCATGATCGGGGTGGGGCTGGATGAGGTCCGACCGGGAAGCGGCTCCGGCGTTTCCCAGGGTGCGGTGGTGGTTTCGGTCCAGCCCAACGGACCCGCGGCTAGGGGCGGGCTCAGGACCGGTGATGTGATCGTCGCGGCCCAGGGGGCCGTGGTGAGGGAGCCGTCCCAGGTGATCAACGCCGTGGAGCGTGCTGGGGTGGGACCTCATTCCCTCTTTTTCTCTTCTTTTCTTCTCTATTTATCCTCCTTTTCTCCCCT
>CAZBMT010000301.1:0-3613 GCA_964492645.1 uncultured Cyanobium sp.
CGGGCCACGGTGGTGCCCAGCCTGGCGATACCGATCTCGCTGGTCGGCACCTTCGCCTTCGTCAAGATCTTCGGTTTCTCGATCAACCAGCTCACCCTGCTGGGCCTGGTGCTGGCAACGGGTCTGGTGGTGGATGACGCCATCGTGGTGATCGAGGCGGTGGAGAAGAACCTGGAGAAGGGGATGCGGCCCCGCCAGGCCGCCATGGAATGCATGGGTGAGCTGTTCGGTGCCCTGGTGGCCACCGCCCTGGTGCTGATGGCGGTGTTCGTTCCCGTGGCCTTCTATCCCGGCGGCATCGGCATCATCTACCGCCAGTTCGCCCTCACGATCGCCTTCTCGATCGCCATCTCCGCCTTCAACGCCCTCACCTTCTCGCCCATGCTCTCGGCCCTGCTGCTGCGGAGCCAGAAATCAGCACCCCCGGGCCGGCTGGTGGGGATCATCGGCGGCGTGGTGGTGGGCCTGGCCTTCGGCCGCTTCAGCGCCGCCTCCTTCGGCAGCATCACCTACGTGATCGGCGTCGTCGGTGGTGTGCTCGCCGGCGCCAATCTGGTCTGGATCTTCGGCCGCTTCAACGCCCTCTTCACGCGGCTCGAGCGCGGCTATGCCGCGATGGTGGGGGCCCTGATCGCCCGCCGCCGCTGGATCCTGGTGGGACTGGGCGCTGGCATCGCCCTCACCCTGTTCGCCTTCACCGCCCTGCCCTCCGCCTTCATCCCCGAGGAGGACCAGGGCTACGGCATGGGCATCTTCCAGCTCCAGAACGGCGCCTCCCTCAGCCAGACCCAGGGCACCGCCCTGGAGGTGGCCAAGGTGCTCAAGGACGAAGACGAGATCATCGCCGGCTCGGTGGTGAGCGGCTACGGCTTCAATGGCGCCAGTCCCGACCAGGGGGTGTTCTTTTTCGGTTTCAAACCCCTCGAGGAGCGCAGCGGCGCCGACCAGAAGGCACCGGCGATCGTGGCCCGGCTCAACGCCAAGTTCAGCCAGATCAGTTCCGGCATGGTGGTGGCGGCCCAGCCGCCGGCGATCCCGGGCTTCTCTGCTCAGGGGGGGTTCTACTTCCAGTTCAACGACCTCAGCAACGGGGCCTACACCTTCAACCAGCTCGATGACCAGGCCAAGCAGCTGATCCAGGCCGGCACGGCCAGCGGCGGCTTCTCCTCCCTCTACACCCAGTTCATCCCCAGCGCACCGGCGTTCGGTCTGAAGATCGACCGCTCAATCCTGGGGGCGCTCAACGTCGACTTCCAGCAGGCGATGCAGACCATCGCCGTGCTGGCGGGCAGCAACTACTCCGGGCTCACCTATGAGAGCGGCCAGGTGAGGAACATCTATGTGCAGGCGGCGGCCGCCAACAGGAAATCCCTCGAGGACGTCCTCAGCTACTACGTGCGCAGCAACGACGACAAGATGGTTCAGGTGTCGGAATTCGCCACCGCCGAGCTCACCAGCGCCCCGCCGGTGATCAGCCACTTCAACCTCTTCCGCACGATCCTGATCCAGGGGGCCGAGGCGGTCGGCAAGAGCTCCGGGCAGGCTCTGACGCTGATCCAGGACCTGTTCCGCGCCCAGGAGTTCAACAACATCGGCTATGCCTTCACCGGTCTGGCCGCCCTGCAGCTGTCGGCGGGCAACGCCAGTGTGCTGGTGTTCGGCCTGGGGATCCTGGTGGTGTATCTGGTGCTCTCGGCCCAGTACGAGAGCTACGTGACGCCGGTGATCATCCTGATGACCGTGCCCCTGGCCATGCTCGGCGCCCTGGTGTTTCTGGCCCTGCGATCGATCGACCTCAACATCTATGCCCAGGTGGGTCTGGTGACCCTGATCGGGCTGGCGGCCAAGAACGGCATCCTTATCGTCGAGGTGGCCGAGCAGCACATGAACGAGGGCATGACCGCCGCCGAGGCCGCCATCGCCTCGGCAGAGTCGCGGCTGCGGCCGATCCTGATGACGGCCATCGCCGCCCTGGCCGGCTTCCTGCCCCTGGTGGTGGCCACCACGGCGGGGGCCAACAGCCAGCAGTCCCTGGGCACGGTGATCTTCGGCGGCCTGCTGGTGGCCACCGTGCTGTCGCTGGGGGTGGTGCCCCCCTTCTATGTGGTGGTCAAGGCCCTCGAGGCCCGTTGGTTCGGCGCCTCCGACCCTGAGGGGGCGGATCCGGCCACTGCCGGGGAGCAGCTCGGCGGCCCGTTGTGACGAAACATGGAGCGCCCCGCCGGGTTCATTGCGGCGGCCGGCGCAGGCCGGGAGGATCGTTCCATGGGATTTGGGGAACGCTTCCATGCTGCCGACGCTTGCCGAACGGCTGCAGCGGCAGCACGCCAGGACCAGGGGCACCAGGGCCCGGCGGCTCTCCCATCCACCCTGGCCGGTGCCCCTCGAGCCGCCCACGGCCCTGCTGTTTGTGGGCTGTCCTGATCTGGAGACAGCGGTGGAGCCCGTCGGGCCTGCTGTGGCCGCTGAAGCCTCAAGGCCTGCACCCGACCCGCTGCCCCCGCTGAGCGCCGTCGTGGTCACGGAGATCGCCAGGCCTGAGCTCGCGGCGCCGCTGCCTCCGGAGCCGGCGATGCCGACGCCACCCAGTCCGGCCCGGGAGCGACCACTCCTCGGCGAGTTGCTGCTGCTGCTGGTCTGGGTCGTGCTCGTGGTGGTCGACGGCGCCCTGGCCCTGGCCTCCCTGATCAACGGAGCCGCCTGCCGGCAGCGGCGGCCGCAGGCGCGTGCCGCCAGCGAGCCGTCGCCGGTGGCGGCGCCCCCGTTCCTGATGGCTGCCGCGGCGCCTTGAACGCCTGCGGCTGAGGGCCCCCCAATCGGTGGGTCGTCAGCTGGCATCTCTATCCCTGGCTGAGGAGATGTTGCGACGTTGCATGCAACGGCTCGGGCCACGATCTGCAGGCTCTGGAATGTGCTGATCGTGGGATGGTGCTCGCCTCTGGTAGCTTTCTTCTGCTGGAAGTGAGGGAATGATGGGTCGACAGGCAACGGCGACCGGGGCAGTTCTTGCTGCCCTATTTCTCTCCGTCAGCGGGCTCGGGTTCAGTCCGATGGCCTTCAGCCAGGGGGCCCCGCCCGCCCGCAGTGTGAAGGTCGTCCAGGGCGACACCCTGGAGGCCATCGGCGCCCGTTACGGGGTGAGCGTGCAGGAGTTGATGCGTCTGAACAGGATCACCAAGCCTGAGGAACTGCAGATCGGCCAGCAGCTGAAACTGCCGCCCTCCAAGGGTCTCGTGCAGGTGCGCGCCGGGGACACCCTGGCTCTGCTGGCGGCGCGCCACCGCACCACCGTGGCGGACTTGCAGAAGGCCAACCCCGGCCTCAAGCCCGACCAGCTCACGGTGGGCGCCTGGCTGAAGCTGCCCCCGGCCTCGATGGCGGCGGCGGCCAAGCCCGCGGCGAAACCCCCCTCCGCAGCGAAACCCCCCTCCACCGCCACGCCAGCGGCTGCAGCCAAGCCGGCCCCCGCCGCCACGCCAACGTCCACCGCCTCCCCGGCCCCGCCCCCCGCCGCGCCACCGGCGCCGGTGGCGCGGCGGGGGGCGGGCGAAGCGATCCGCTGGCGCTTCTACGGCAACACCCTCGTCGACTGGGGCGGCTGGAAGCTCCATCC
>CAZBMT010000302.1:0-3602 GCA_964492645.1 uncultured Cyanobium sp.
GGGCGGCACCCGGCCCATCCCCACACGCGTGGGGCAAACGCCCTGGTCGGCACCGATCGACTGGAGGGAGCCGGCCCATCCCCACACGCGTGGGGCAAACGTTGAACAGCTCACGGACGAAGTAGGTGAGCCCGGCCCATCCCCACACGCGTGGGGCAAACGTCTACTCGCCGCAGCAGGTGCGCGATGAGGTCGGCCCATCCCCACACGCGTGGGGCAAACGTTCGTCTAAGCCCAGCGAGTCCCACTGGTTGTAGGCCCATCCCCACACGCGTGGGGCAAACCCTGCGGAAACACTGGGTTTTCAAGTTGCAGACAGCCCGGAAGTATCCAAGCCAAGCCTCATGTTATGACCAGCCCTAGTTCGGGGTCCAACCGGGCGTCGAAGCAGGCCACGGCCCCGTCCACCACCAGCAGGGGCCGGTGGTGACGCAGGCCTGACTGATCGCGCCAGCCCGGAGGCCAAGGCTGGGCCCTGACGTGGCGCATCAGACCACGGTGGGTGATGCGCAGGTAGTGGCCGGCCAGGAACGGGCCGTGCTCTTCCAGCGCAGCCAATTGCTCGTCCGTTACCGGCACGATGCTCTGACTGTCCTGGCCTAGGCGCGTCCCGAACTGGGCACCGCCATCGGCGATGTCGTCGTCCATCGGCGCCGCGGCCTCACTGGCTGCCTGGCGAGCAAGCTCCACCATCTCCATTTCCTCCGCCTGATGGGCAGGCCAGGCGGCCTTGATGGCATCAATCAGCTCTGGCTCCGCAGCCACCGCCTCCGATCCATAGACCTCCTGCACCGCCAGGTCGATGTCGCCCGGGAACCGGAGTTGGGGATGGGCCTGGAGCCAGGCGGCGGAGCGCAGCACCAACCAGCGGTCGTAGATGAAGGAAGTCAGGTCCACCGGGGGCAACACCTCATCCAGGCCAGCCACCAGCACCAGGGGCTGCTCGAAACCCGCGGGCCTTGCCCGATCGTGGCGGTGGATGCGGCCGGCGCGCTGCATCACCAGATCTACCGGAGCGATGTCAGTGATGAGCACGTCCATGTCGATGTCGAGGGACTGCTCTGCCACCTGCGTGGCAACCAGTAAGTGGCCGACGGTGCAGGAGCCGCCCGGGCCGAACTGCTGACGCACCCGCCACTCGATCTCCAGCCGCTCGTCCATTGGGAAGCGGGCGTGGAAGAGCGTGGAGGGCACGTTGCCGGCGGTGAGGCCGTACAGCTCTTGAGCCCGGCGCACCTTGTTCACCACAAGCAACACCCGGGCGCCCTGCTTGGCCATGGCCACCGCCCGGGCGGCCACGTTATCGGCGTTGATGCCCTCCACCACCAGTTGTTGCTGGCGGGCGGCTGGGAAGGCCACGGCCTGCACGGCCCCGGGCCGGGCCCAGGTGACGCGGGGATAGGCAGCCGCCGGCACCGGCACGTCGCCGGCCCAGGCCTGAAGAATTGAATCCCGGCGCGCCGCCGGCAGCGTGGCGCTCATCAGCACCACACGGCAGCCCAGGCCCTGGAGCCAGTTAGCCAACCGCTCGATCAGGCCTCCCGTGTAGGAGTCGTAGGCATGGAGCTCGTCGAAGATCACTGTCCGCCCGGCCAGCCCGAACAGGCGGACGAAGCTGTGCCGGGCATTGAGTACGCCGATCAGGGCCTGATCCACGGTGCCGATGCCGTTGCTGGCGAGCAGTGCCCGCTTGGATCCCTTGAACCACCAGGCGGCCTGCACGGAGGAGTCCGGCGTGCCTAGGCCGATCTCCCGCAGCTGGGCCTGCGCAGCCCAGGGCCCACCGGCACCGTGGGCCAGGGCCAACTCGCTGCGGCCGGTGCTGGCCCGATCAAGGAAGCGGGCGACGCGTCCGTAGAGGGCGTTGCTGGTGGCCTGGGTGGGCATCGCCATGTAAATGCCGCGGCCACCGCCGCAGTCGGAGCCCAGGGGCACGCCGCAACCCAAGCCCGCTTCGGTTTTCCCTTCCCCCATGGGGGCCTCGATGACGATCAGGCCTGGCTCATCGCCGAAGTCATCGAGCACATCGGCGACGCACAGCTGGAGGGGACGGGGTGCCCAGCCGTCCAGGGCCAGGGCCAGGGCACTGCGCCCGCTGGGCACGGACTGCAGACCACCACCGGCCAGGCCGATGCCGATCAGGGCCGCCCGGGCCAGGATGCGGCTCTGCTCGAACCAGTCCAGCGGCTCGAAGGCCTTCCTCAGGCGATCGGCCCGGCAGAGAGCATCGCTGGATCCGATCCAGTCCGCGACGGTGGTGAGGCCCATCAGCCAGCGGAGCTGGGCTGGATCGAGACCCGGGGGCAGGCCTGCGGCACCGGTGCCGGTGAGCAGGATCTGGAACAGCTCATCGTGGGCGTTGCGCCAAGCCGGGCTGCAGCGTGTAGCCCAGCTGCCGGCCTTCATCACCTCCGTGCTGGCCACGACGCTGCCGTGGTGAGCACCGACTGCATCGGCAAAGGCCTTGGCCGAGCTCCGGCCCAGGCCCAGCCCCTGCAGCCGGGCACTGAGGATCGGCACCGTCATGGCGTCATGCCGGTCAGGGCCGATCGGCATGTCAAAGCCGGGCACCGCCGCCCGTCCGAGCAAGCGCTGGAAGCCGGGGCTGGCTTTCCCCAGATCGTGGCAGCCGGCCAAGGCCGAGGCCCACGCCGAATCCATGCCACCAGGGCAGGGCACAGCGGCCTGCAGCTCCATCGCCACCGCCGCCACGTCCAGAAGGTGCTGGGGCAGCGGATAGCCATCACCCGATGCACCGGCGCAGCGATTGGAACTTTTCGCCCACAGGACCGAGCTGGTCAGGGCCATCAGCGCACCCGCGCGATGGAGACCAGGCCCAGGCCCAGCAGGCGGGTGTGTCCGATACCCATGCGGATGCCGGCGGCGAGGCGCTCGGGGTCAGCGGCGCGAGCGACACCCTCGAACTGGGAAGCGGTGGCCACGATCTGGCTTCCGGCGCGGCGGGTAGAGCGGATCACCCCGGTGCCGGTGACGCCGCACTGCACCAGCTCCAGGCCCAGGTTCACAGTGGCCTGGCGCTGCATCCAGACCAGCTGCTCCTCCAGGCGGCGCAGCGCCACGCGTTTCCTATTCCGCTTCACGCAGGGATTGGCCCTGACTCGGAAGCTGAGCAGCATCCCTTCGGGAACAACGGGGTTCCACTCCTTGGTGGTGGCATCGAGCACATAGCCATCGGGGAGGTTTTCGAACTGCGGTTTGACCTCCGACTGCATCAGCAAGATCGGTGCCTCCCCTGAGTCGGCCCGCTCCTGGCGCCAGAGAAACTTTCTGGGCTGAGCCTCAGGGCCCTCACTCACCAGACGAGTGAGAGTGCGGTGGGTTTCATAGGCATCGCTCAGATCCCGGCGGGCCGCAGCAGAGGCCAGGTTGAACGTCAAACGAGAGAGGTACATGGAGGGGACTGGTTAGGTCTCGTCAAAATGACGCTCTTGCAAAAGCATTCCCATGTTTGTGGGGCAAGGCATAGTAAAAAAAGGGATCTCACGTACCAAGGGCAACCGAAGTCTCAAGGCCCACCGCCACGCTGCTGGTCCTAACCCGTCGCATCCCGAACCGCCGCTCCGCGAACGGAGCTACGGGGA
>CAZBMT010000303.1:0-3586 GCA_964492645.1 uncultured Cyanobium sp.
CCTCCAGGGGCACGTTGTCGTTGCCGGTGGTCCGGCCCCGGAACAGCACCCGGAACACAGGGAACACCAGCAGGTAGCTGATCAGCCGGTAGGTGAGGCTCGGCTTCGGCGTGCTCAGCAGGGCGGGGGGATCGGCCGGGGGCCGGCGGCGGCGTCTCACTGGCCCAGGTCGCCGGCGGTGGCGATCTGGGCGGTGCCGAGCCCGGGGCAGCTGCGCTTGATCAGACCGGAGAGCACGTTGCCCGGGCCGATCTCCACGACGGTGACGATCCCCTCGTCCTGCAGCCGGTCCATCGTCTCCCGCCAGCGCACCCCCTGGGTCATCTGCCGCCGCAGCCGCTCCTTGAGCACGGCGGCGGCGGTCTCGGGCCGGGGGTCGGCGTTGCTGAGCACGGGGATCCGGGCGTCGGCGAAGGGCACCGTCTCCAGTTCGGCGGCGAAGGCCTCGGCGGCGCTGGCCATGAAGGGGGAATGGAAGGCGCCGGACACCGCCAGGGGGATGGCCCGCTTGCAGCGCACCGTGGCCGTGACGCTGGCCACCGCCTCCGGAGTGCCGGAGAGCACCACCTGGGCGGCGCTGTTGTCGTTGGCGATGACCACTCCCTCGGTGGCGGCCACCGCCTGCACGAGCTCGTCGCGCTCGAAGCCCATCACGGCGGTCATGGCGCCGCCGCCGGCGGCGGCCATCAGTTCGCTGCGGCGGAGCATCAGCTTCAGGCCGGTCTCGGCATCGAAGACGCCGGCGGCGTAGAGGGCCACCAGCTCACCCAGGCTGTGGCCCGCCACCAGCCGGGGGCTGCGGCCCTGGCCGTGGAGCGCGTCCACCAGCAGGCTCTCGACCACGAACAGGGCCGGCTGGGTGTTGCGGGTGTCGTTGAGGTCGCCATCGGCACAGATGGCCAGCAGGTCGCGGCCGAGAAGCTCGGAGGCCCGCTCGAAGCGCTCCCGGGCCCCCGGAAGGCTCATCACCCCCTCGGCCATCCCCGGCTTCTGCGAACCCTGTCCCGGAAACACCCAGGCGATGGCCATGCAAGCCTCCCGTGCAACGGCAGGAGATTAGGGCTCGGCTGGGGGGACCCCCGGACCGCTCCAGCGGAACAGGGCGGCCCCCCAGCTGAGGCCGGCTCCGAAGCCGCTGCTGGCGATCAGGTCGCCGGGGCCGACCCGCCCATCGCGCACCGCCTCATCGAGCATCAGCGGGATCGTGGCGGCCGAGGTGTTGCCGTAGGCGGACAGGTTGCTGAGCACCCGCTCGGGGGGCATGGCGAAGCGGTCGGCCACCGCATCAAGGATCCGCTGGTTGGCCTGGTGCAGCAACAGCCAGTCGACGTCGGCGGGGGCAGTGCCGGTGGCCTCCAGGAGCTCCGCCAGCAAGGAAGGCACCTCGCGCACGGCGAACTTGTAGACCTCCTGGCCGTTCATGTGGATCGGCGCGAAGCCCCCCACCTGGGCGCAGAGATCCCCCACCAGGGGCTGGTGCTCGGCCACCTGGGCCAGGGTGAGGCAAGCGTTGCGGCTGCCGTCCGAGCGCATGCGGAAGCCCACCAGGCCGTCGGCGGCGGGGTCACAGGCCTCCACGGCCAGGGCACCGGCCCCGTCGCCGAACAGGACGCAGGTGCGGCGGTCGTCCCAGTCGAGCCAGCGGCTCAGCTGGTCGGCGCCGATCACCAGCACCCGCCGCATCGTGCCGCCGCGGATGTACTGGGCCGCCGTGATCAGGGCGAACAGGAAGCCGCTGCAGGCCGCCGTGAGATCGAAGGCCACCGCACGGTGGGCCCCCAGGGCCGCCTGCACCCGCGGGGCGGTGCCGAACAGGTCGTCGGGGCTGGAGGTGGCCAGCAGGATCAGATCCACCTGCTCGGGGACCCAGCCCGCATGGGCCAGGGCCGCCCCGCCCGCCACGGCGGCCAGGCTGGTGACGGTTTCCCCGGGGCC
Source organism: uncultured Cyanobium sp. (assembly GCA_964492645.1). Taxonomy (GTDB): domain Bacteria; phylum Cyanobacteriota; class Cyanobacteriia; order PCC-6307; family Cyanobiaceae; genus Cyanobium. The sequence goes on from CAZBMT010000303.1 coordinate 1,936, forward strand.
GGCCACGCGCCGGGCACCGATGCCGGTGCGGCTGCGGATCCAGTCGTCGTTGGTCTCGACCCGCTCGCTCAGCTGGTCGTTACTGATGCTGGCGGCGGGAAGGGCGCGTCCGCAACCCACCAGGGCCATGCCCTGCAAGGCGGCCGTGGTCACCGTCTTGTCCGAGCCGAGCGGCACCCATTCGGTTCACAGGTGGGCTCAGTCAACCACAGGTGGTTGCCACTCCGGCGCTTCCCTCGCCGAGGGCGTGCAGGTCGTCCATGACGCCATGGCTGGCGGCGGAGTGGGACAGCCGCAGGGCGCTCACCACCGAGAGGGCCCGGCTGCTGCCGTGGCCGATGACGCAGATGCCATCGACACCGAGCAGCAGGGCGCCGCCGTGCTCGGCATGGTCGAGGCGCTTCTTGATCCGCACCAGGTTGCTGCGCAGGAAGGCCGAGCCCACCTTGCCCCGGCGGCCCCGGGGCAGCTCGGCCCGCAGCACGTCCAGCAGGACGCTGCCCACCGATTCGAGGAACTTCAGCAGGACGTTGCCGGTGAAGCCGTCGCAGACCACCACGTCGAAGTCTCCGGAAAGGATGTCGCGCCCCTCGCAGTTGCCGGCGAACACAAAGCGATCGTCGCCCGCCAGCAGCGGATGGGTGCGCAGGCAGAGGTCGTTGCCCTTGCACTCCTCCTCGCCGATGTTCACCAGGCCGATGCGGGGTCGCTTCACCTGCAGTACGTCGCGGCTGTAGATGTTCCCGAGCAGGGCGAACTGGTGCAGCCATTCGGGCTTGCAGTCCATGTTGGCTCCCACGTCGAGCACCAGCACCTGCTGGCTGGGGTCCTTGGTGGGAAACAGGGCGCCGATGGCCGGGCGGTCGATGCCGGCCAGCCGGCCGAGGCGGAAGATCGCCGCCGCCATCACGGCACCGGAGTTGCCGGCGGAGTAGACGGCGGTGGCCTCGCCTTTCTTGACAAGGTCCATGGCCATGTTGATGCTGGCGTCGCGCTTGCGGCGCACCACGGTGGCCTCCTCGTGCATGCCCACCGACGGGCCGCTGGGCACCACCTGGATCAGGCCGCGCTGCACCGCCTCCTCCAGCTCCTGTCCCAGGCCCATGGCCGCCACCGCCTGCCGCAGCGGCTCCGGCTCGGCCACGAAGCGGATGCGCAGGGGCAGCAGGGCCACGGCCCTCAGGCAGCCCTCCAGGATCGGCCCCGGGGCGTGGTCGCCGCCCATGCCGTCGACGGCCACCCAGAGGCGCTGGCGGTCGTCGATGGTTGCGCCGGTGTGGCTGCCGTGCTGCAGACGCCGCAGCGGATCGAAGACCAGGGGCTGGAGCACGGAACCCGCCACGTTGGTGGCGGCGCCGGCCATGCTGCCGGCCACCGACACCGCGCCGGAGGCGGCGCCGCTGGCGGTGGCGGTGGCGGTGCCCACCAGGCTGGTGACGGCCGCGTTGCGCCTGTACCAGATCACCAGGCGGCGGATCGTGCGGTTGGGTTTGGGGCGGTTGGAGGCGAAGCGACGGCCGTCGCGCCCTGCGCCTTCAGGATCCTTCGGTGGCAACGGGTTCAACGATGCGCTGGAACAGATAGCCGGTGCCCCGGGCCGTGAGGATCAGCTCGGGGTTGGCAGGATCATCCTCCAGTTTGGAGCGCAGCC
>CAZBMT010000304.1:0-3559 GCA_964492645.1 uncultured Cyanobium sp.
CCTCCCTCAACCGGCCCGAGTCGGCGACGGGGCCGGGGATGCCGATCCCGGTCACCTCCGCCAGCACCCCGGCGACCATCGCCCTTGCCGCCCACCTCACCGCCACCGGCGCCGTGATGTACTCGGCCTACTGGTGCCCCCACTGCCACGACCAGAAGCAGCTCTTCGGCAAAGAGGCCTCCGCGAAGCTGAAGATCATTGAATGCGCCCCCGATGGCCGCAACAGCCAGGCCTCCCTCTGCGCCAGCAAGAACATCCAGGGCTTCCCCACCTGGGAGATCAACGGCAAGCTCGATTCCGGTCAGAAGTCCCTGGCCCAGCTCGCCGCCCTGAGCGGCTACAAGGGCCCGATCGCCAACTGATCGGCCCTCAGGCCCGCGCCGGCCCCTTCACTCCTGCCCCACCGGAGTGGTGAAGGGTGAGCGCCCCCGCACCTGCACCGTATGGCGCCGCCAGAACGGCTGTGGGGCCGGGGCATCGGTGCGGTGATGGCCGCCGCGGCTCTCGACCCGGAAGGCGGCGGCCTCCATCAGCAGCTCCGCCAGCACCAGCCGCTGGCGCAGGTCCTGCAGCAGCAGCAGGCGGCTGCCCTGCTCCGGAGTCAGCGTCAGTTCCCGGTCGTGGGGCAGGTCGTGGGCCCGGCGCAGCAGGGGGGAGCGTTCATGGCCCGAGCGCTCGCTGCGCACCTGCCGCAGGGCGCCGATGAGATCGACGCCGCGGCGCTCCACGCCGGCCACCTGCCAGCAGAGGCGACGCAGGTCGTCGATCGCGGCGATCAGGGAGGCCTCATCCGGGCCCGAGTGTCCTTCCGCCTCGGTCACGGCCCGGGCCTCACGGGGGGCACCGAGGGGCTCCTTCGGAAGCGGGCAGGGCCGCAGATGGCGCAGCCGGCGGGCGAAGACCAGGCATTCCATCAGGGAGTTGCTGGCCAGCCGGTTGGCCCCGTGCACCCCGGTGCTGGCCACCTCCCCCACCGCATACAGGCCCCCGATGCTGGTGGCGGCCTCCAGGTCGGTGCCGATGCCCCCCATCCAGTAGTGGGCGGCCGGGGCCACGGGAATCGGAGCGTTGCCGGGGGCCAGACCCAGATCCCGGCAGCGGCGCAGGATGGTCGGGAACTGGCGTTCCAGCCGGTCGTGACCCACAGGCCGCAGGTCGAGCCACAGGTGGGTGACTCCCTGCTCGGCCATGCAGCGGGCCAGGGCGCGGCTCACCTGGTCCCGCGGCGCCAGATCGCCCCCCTCCAGCCGGGCCACCGGCGAGCGGCCGGCGTTGTCGAACAGGCGCGCCCCCTCCCCCCGCACCGCCTCGCTGATCAGGAAGTGGGGCGCGCCCGGCAGCATCAGCGCCGTGGGATGGAACTGCACGAACTCCAGATCCCGCACCCGGGCGCCGGCGCTCCAGGCCATGGCGACGCCGTCGCCGCTGGCCTGGGCCGGGTTGGTGGTGTGGGCGAACAGATGGCCGCCGCCGCCGCTGGCCAGCACCACCGCACCGGCCCGCAGCCAGCGCAGCCGCTGGCCTTCCAGCACCTGCAGGCCCAGGCACCGGCCGTTCTCCACCCACAGCTGCAGGGCAGGGATGCCCTTGCGCTGCTCCAGGCCGGGCCGGCGCTGCACCTCCCGCTCCAGGGCGTCCACCAGGGCACCCCCGGTGCGGTCCTGGGCATGGAGCACCCGGCGGTGACTGTGGGCCGCCTCCAGGGTGGTGCTCAGGCCCTGGGGGGTGCGATCGAAGTCCATGCCCAGCTCCACGAGGCGCTCGACGCAGGCTGGTGCCTCCCGCACCAGCAACTCGACCGCGGCCGGATCGCAGAGTCCGGCGCCCGCCTTGAGGGTGTCGGTGATGTGGCTGGCGAAGCTGTCGTCGGCGCCGGTGACGGCGGCGATGCCCCCCTGGGCCCAGCGGCTGGCCGAAGGGGGGGAACTGGATTTGCTCAGCAGCAGCACGCGCAGCTGTGGCGGCAATTCCAGGCAGGTCATCAGTCCCGCAGCCCCACTGCCGACCACCACCACGTCCCAGTGGGGTGCCATGGGCGGATCCGGCTCATCCAAGCGGCTGGTTCACCCCTTTGCACCTTGCCTTCTGCAGCCGAGCCTATGGGACGGACGGTGGCGGCCCGGCGGCCACAAAAAAACCGCCGTGGTGACGGCGGCTTCAAAGGGGTGGGGGGGAGGCCCGCCAGTGGGCTCAGCGGTAGACGCCGTCATTGATGCGATCGAAACCTTCGTTGAGGGCGATCGCCGGTGGAGTCACGGTGAAGTTGTCCTTGTACTTGTTGAACAGCTCCCGCTGACGGTCGGTGAGATCGAGCTCCAGCACGTCGTCGACGCTGTCGTAAGGGCCACCGAGGACGATCTTGCCGGCCAGGGTCGGGTACATGCCGGGGTACTGCTGGAACCGCCGCACCGAAGCGTTGTTGAGGTCGACCTTGCTGCCCATCTCGGCGATCTTGTCGTCGATCTCGTTGCGGAGCTCCGCGGCGTTGGCGGCACCGGGGAGAAGCAGGGTCACGAGCAGGCCGGCCAGGACCACTCCACTCATCAACCAGGCAAGCAGCCGCTTCATCACGACACTCCTTAGGGGGATAGAACCAGGGAACCCTGGCAGGACCAGGGTGGTGATCCGCAGACCACCCAGCAACGTTACAGAAGGGCCCCTGGTCTCCCGGTGCGGGGGCGCCCGCTTTTGCAGTTCTTCAGATCAGGCCGCTCAGGTGGGGCGCCAGCAGGGCAGCCCCGAGGAACAGGGCATCGACGGCCAGGGTGGTGCCGACGGCCGCGGCGGCCACCCGCCAGGGCCCCCCCAGCGACCAGAGACGTTGGCAAAGCAGCAGCAGCAGGCCCGCGGCCAGGCCGACGAGGGCCACGGGCCGGGGCTGGAGCACCTGCAGGGCGGCGCCCTGAAGCAGCAGGGGAGCCTCGGTCAGGGGGGCGCTCAACACCCGGGGCCAGAGGTCCATCACACCCGCAGCCGCCATCACAGCGTCGGTGCTGGCGGTGCCGAGCAGGGAGCCGAGGTAGAAAGCGCCCGCCAGTCGCCAGCGGCCGCCAAGGCCCGCCACCGCCAGGGGCAGGGCGAAGGCCTCGATCGGCAGATGCATCACCGGATGGAGCCGGAACCAGCCCCAGAACAGACAGCCCCCCAGCCAGCTGCCGCAGAAGCCGACCAACAGCACACCCAGCGGCTGCCAGGGGCTCTGGCCCCGGCGCTCCAGCAGCAGGGCGAGGCCCAGCAGGGGGATGGTGAACAGGGTCGCCGCGACGGGCGCGGCGCGCACCCATGGGGCTTGCAGGAACACCGGCACGGTGACCAGCAGGGCCGCCACCAGGGGCAGCGCGGCCGCGGCCGGGACAGCGCCGAACTGCAGGCCCGATATGGCCCCGGAACGGGCGGAAAGGGTGGGCGGAACCCCGAGCACCTGGTTGTGAAGAAAGTTGTGCAACCTTAAGGGGAAGGAGGGGCGCTTCCGTGACCCGTCCGGCCATAGGGTCAGCCGCAGTTTCGGCTCCCCCCATGCCGCTGGTCGCCACGGCCGCCGCCCTGCCCCTGGTCGAGG
>CAZBMT010000305.1:0-3559 GCA_964492645.1 uncultured Cyanobium sp.
GACGCCAGCTGCGCCTGGCCGCCCGCGAGGAGGCCGAGCGCTGGGGCTGGGCCGGGGCCACCGCCCAGCTGCAGGGCTACTACCGCCAGGTGCTCGAGCAGGGTCGCCTCCCCCAGGCCGCCTGAGCGGCTGAGGAGCTTCAGCCGGGACGGGCCGGCACCGGAACCGGCGGCTTGACGCCGCGGAACCAGACGGTCATCAGGGCCTTCACCATCGGTGCGGCCACGGTGCCGCCGTAACCGCCGGAGTTCTCGCCGAAGGCGACGATCACCAGGGTGGGGGTGCCGGTGGCCGGCGCGTAGCCGCCGAACCAGGCGTGGTCGGGACGGGGTGGATCCTCGGCGGTGCCGGTCTTGCCGGCCACGGGCGGCAGGCTGGGGTCGTTGAGGATGGTGGCCGTGCCGCTGGTGACCGCCTGGCGCAGGCCGGCATGCAGCACCCGCAGGGTGGCCGGTTTCAGGCCGATCCACTTGCGCGGGTAATCGCGCTCCACCAGGTGGGGCGTCACCAGCCAGCCGCCGTTGGCGACGGCGGCATAGAGACGGGCCATCTGCAGCGGCGTCACCGTCACCGCCCCCTGGCCGATCGAGGAGGTGATCGTGTCGACCGGCGTCCAGGGTTCACCGAGGACCTCCTTCTTCCAGGCCGGATCCCCCAGCAGACCCGGGGATTCCTCCGCAGACAGCTCGCTGCCGGTGCGGCTGCCGAAGCCCAGGCGACGGGCAGCCTTGAACAATTCGTCAGGGCCGACCATCAGCCCCACCTTGTAGAAGAAGCTGTTGCTGCTCACCCCGAGGGCGAAGGGGAAGCCGATGCTGCCGAAGGAGCCGTGGTCCGCGTAGCACTGGCCGTAGTAGCAGAAGGAGCCCACCGTCGGCACGGTGGAGTTCTCGTTGAGCTTGCCGGACTCGATGCCGGCGATCGTGGTGATGACCTTGAAGGTGCTGGCCGGCGGAAAGCCCTGGAGGGCCCGGTTCAGCATCGGCGCCTCCGGCCGGTTGAGGCTGTTCCACTGGGAGGTGGTGGGGCCGTCGGAGAAGATGTTGGGATCGAAGTTGGGCCTGCTGGCCATCGCCCGCACGGCGCCGGTGCGGGGATCCATCGCCACGATCGCCCCCTTGCGCACCCCGTCGAGGGCCTTCTCCGCCGCCCGCTGCAGGTCGAGGTCAAGGGTGAGGCGGAGGTCCTTTCCGGCCTTGGCGGGCTTGTCCCCCAGCACCCGCTGCACCTGGCCTTCGGCATTCACCTCCAGCTGCTGGCCGCCCCACTCGCCGCGCAGGTGGGTTTCGTAGACCTTCTCCAGCCCGCTGCGGCCGATGCGGTCGCTGATGCGGTAGCCGTGGTCCCTGAGGGCGGCGTACTCCTCCTCGGTGATGCTGCTCGTGTAGCCCATCACGTGGGCCCCCAGGCTGCCGTCGGGATAGGCGCGCAGCACGTCCTCGGACACCTCCGCCCCCTGCAGGGAACCGGCCTGCTCCCGGAAGCGCAGCACCTGCACCGGTGTGAGCGAGAGGGCCAGGGGAATCCGGAAGCCCTGGGCATTGGCGCCGCTGCGGCGCTGGGCATCCAGCCGGTCAGCGGGGATCCCCAGCAGGCCGGCGAGCCGATCGCGGAGATCGGGCCAGCGGCGGTCGTCGACCTGCAGGGGCTGGAGGTAGAGGTTGTAGGTGAGCCGGTTGGTGGCCAGCACCCGCCCCTTGCGATCCAGCAGGCGGCCCCGCACCGGATTGCGCGGCAGGAGCCGGATCCGATTCTCGTCGGCCATCGCCCGGTTCTCGGCCCCGTGCAGCAGCTGGAGCCAGGCCAGACGCCCCAGGATCGCCGCCAGGATCAGCAGCATGACGGTGAGCAGCAGAGCGGCCTGATGGCCGGTCCCTGTATGGCGGGCGGAGGAGGCCCCGAGCCCGCCGCCGGCAGCACGCACCATCAGCCGAGTTGGCTCTGGAGCAGGGTCAGCCGCGTCTCGATGCGCTCCAGGGCGGCCAGAAGCTCGGCCGGATCCGCCGGGCCGGGAGGCGGCGGGGCCGCCTCCTCGGCACCGACGTCGCGCACCTCCACCTTCATCACGGGGTTGCCCAGGCCGGGCTGGAAGCGATCCAGGTTCTCCCTCACCTGGCTGGCCGCGGGCTCTCCCTCCTGGCGCAGCTGGCCCAGGGGATCGGCACTGGTGCCGTTGAAGGCGGCCAGCACCTCGGCCGGGCCCCCCTTGCGGACCCGCTCCACCACCGCCAGCCCCACCGGCAACACATCCTGCATCAGGGCCAGGCGCAGGGAATCGAGGGGATCGGCAGCCATGACGTCGGAACCCGGACCGGGCCTTCCAGTCTGACGTGCCGAACGGCCCCGTTCAGGGTGCGGGTCGCTGCACCCCGGGATCGACGATCACCTGGCCGCAGAAGCGGGTGCTGCCGAGCCACCAGCCAGCACCTACGGCCAGCACCAGCAGGACGCTGAAGGGCAGCAGGGCCTGGCGGGTACCGTCGTGGGAGAGCCACTCCAGCCAGCCCCGCAGCCAGCGGTCGCGGTCGAAGCGGCGCCGCTCCCTGAGGCTCTCCTTGCCGCGGCGGTCGAGGGCCCGGGCCACCCAGCGCTCGAAGGCCTTCTTCTTGGTGACGGCCATCTTGCGCTCCACCTCCAGCAGGTGGCCGGCGCTGAGGTCGGGGTTGAAGGTGCTGATCAGCTCCAGACTCTTGAGGAACATCTCCACGGCCCCTTCCTTGATCGCCAGGTCGGCCGGATCGAGGCCGTCCCAGTCGACTTCGGGATAGAAGCGCAGCCGGTTGCTGCGGATCTGCTCCTCCGGCAGCTGGCCGGGTTCCCGCAGCCAGCGGTCGGTGTTGGCATCGAAACGACGCCAGTAGAGGAAGGGGTTGAGAAAAACGGTCTTGCCGGCCAGCAGGATGCTGTCCTGCTGCAGGCGGCGGTGCAGCTGGGGGTCGTGCTCAGCCCCGGCAGGGCTGCCAGCGACGGCGGGGGAGACGGGAGGCACGGGGCGAAGTCCGGGCGCCGAGATTATCGAAGCCGGCTCCAGGGGGCCAGCCCGGCGTCCCGCCTACTCCCACTCGATCGTCCCGGGAGGCTTGCTGGTGATGTCGAGCACCACCCGGTTCACGCCCTTCACCTCGTTGACGATGCGGTTGGAGATCAGCTCCAGCAGGTCGTAGGGCAACCGCGACCAGTCGGCGGTCATGCCGTCCTCGGAGGAGACACAGCGCAGCACCACCGGGAAGGCGTAGGTGCGCTTGTCGCCCATCACCCCCACGCTGCGCACCGGCAGCAGCACGGCGAAGGCCTGCCAGATCTCGTCGTAGAGCCCCGCGTCGCGCACCTCCTCGCGCACGATCAGGTCGGCGTCCCGCAGGATGTCGAGCTTCTCGTCGGTGACCTCCCCCAGAATCCGGATCGCCAGACCGGGGCCCGGGAACGGGTGGCGGCCGACGATCTCCTGGGGCAGGCCGAGACTGCGGCCCACCTTGCGCACCTCGTCCTTGAAAAGGCGCCGCAGGGGTTCCACCAGCTTGAACTGAAGGTCCTTGGGCAGGCCGCCGACGTTGTGGTG
>CAZBMT010000306.1:0-3556 GCA_964492645.1 uncultured Cyanobium sp.
CCTACATCGAAACGATCTGGCCCCAGCTGAACTGGTACCTCGACGGCGGCGACTTCTACGTCGGGGTCCAGACGAAGCGCGGCTGCCCCCACAACTGCTGTTATTGCGTCTACACCGTGGTGGAGGGCAAGGCCGTGCGCGTCAACCCCGTCGCCGAGGTGGTGGGCGAGATGCGCCAGCTGTACGACCGTGGCGTGCGGGGCTTCTGGTTCACCGATGCCCAGTTCATCCCGGCCCGGCGCTACATCGACGATGCCAAGGACCTGCTGCGGGCCATCCAGGCGGAGGGCCTCACCGACATCCGCTGGGCCGCCTACATCCGCGCCGACAACCTCGATGCCGAGCTGGCCGAGCTGATGGTGGCCACGGGGATGAGTTACTTCGAGATCGGTATCACCTCGGGCTCCCAGGAGCTCGTGCGCAAGATGCGCATGGGCTACAACCTGCGCACGGTGCTGGAGAACTGCCGGATGCTGGCGGCGGCCGGCTTCCGGGAGCATGTCTCCGTCAACTACTCGTTCAACGTGATCGATGAACGGCCCGAGACCATCCGCCAGACGATCGCCTACCACCGGGAACTGGAGCGGATCTTCGGCGCCGGGCTGGTGGAGCCGGCGATTTTCTTCATCGGCCTCCAGCCCCACACCCACCTGGAGCAGTACGCCTTCGACCAGGGGATGCTGATGCCTGGCTACGACCCGATGAGCCTGATGCCCTGGACGGCCCGCAAGCTGCTCTGGAACCCGGAACCGATGGGTCGGGTGTTCGGACGGATCTGCCTGGAGGCCTTCGAACGCAACCCGGGCGACTTCGGCCGCACCGTGATGGACCTGCTCGAGCGGGACTACGGCGTGGCTCCCCTGGACGAGGCCCTGCGGGCGCCGGTGGAGGGGCGCCGGGCCCTGGCCACGGCGACGCTCTGAGCGGCGAGCAGGCGGCAGCCTGTCACGATTGCCACAAAATCACCTTTAGGCAATATTAAGGATTATATGCTCAATGAACCCGTAGCCTCAAGCGGCAGAGAAGGGTTCACAGCAGGCTGTCCACCATCCTTCTTCCGTCAGGGCTCCTCCAAGCGTTTCCCCAGCATGGCCATCATCAACGTCCCGACAGGCATTCCCACGCTTCGCGAGGCGATCGATGCCGCGGCCGCAGGGGACACCATCCTCCTGGCGGATGGTACCTACGCCTCCGTCCAGACCCTGGCCAAGCGGACTTCCGTCCCCGGGGTCGTCCCGGCCTCGGGCTATGCCGTGACCGGAACCTCAGAGCCTGGCACCATCATCAGGGACACCCGCATCTACCAGGAAAACATCGACGGTCCCTACGGGCCCGGCACCGTCGCGAACCTCACCCTGGAGTACACCTCCGGTGGTCTCTCCGACGGCACCGCCCTGCTGCGGGCCACCGCCGGGGCCTTCTTGGTGAGGGATGTCACCTTCCGAGGCACCCACAGGGGCTGGGATGGCAACGGCAACCTCTACATGTCGTTGACTTCGTTTTCTCCCAGTCTGCCGATCACGGCAAGTCTGACCCTGGACGATGTCACGGTCACGATCAAGGGGCAGGCCGGTTTCAACCCGGTGACAGGGGCCGGGGGCTCCGCCTTCCTGCACAGCTGGAACAACAGCGGCAATGTCCAGATTCTCGACAGCACGTTTGATGAAGCCGGTTTTCTGAGCAGCTTCAATATCCTCAATTTCCCGTTTTCCACAGCCGCTGGTACGGTTCTGATCTCGGGCAACACCTTCACCCGCTCCGAAAACCAGACCGTGGTGCGCCCCACGGGCAATCTTCTGGGGAATGTCGCCGCCACGCTGACCGGAAACACTTTTGAAAAGGGCTCCTATCTCGATCTCTACGACGTCAGTAAGCTGATCACGCTTACAGCCAATAACTTTGCGACCATTGCCGATGGCTTCGGCCTTCGCGTCAACGGCCCCACCGTCGGGGTGCTGCCCGTCCTGGCTGGCACAAATGTGTTTACCGGTCCAGGCCTTCCGCTCAAATACGTCGATTCAAACAACAATAAATTCATTAGCCTTGCTGGCAACGTTACTGTCAATGGCACGTCGTTTACCAAGATTACCGCAGGAGGCCAGGGAAATGACACGATCAATCTTGCCGCTGGTTTCACAGACTGGGTTAATGGTGACGACGGCAATGACAGTATCAACGGCGGTGACCTGAATGATTACCTGATGGGGGGATCGGGCGCCGACACGCTCACAGGCGGGACGGGCAATGATCAGCTGTATGCCGGGATTGGCAATGATGTTCTTATCGGTGATGCTGGCAATGATATTCTCAGCGGTGATTCCGGAAGCGATATTCTCAATGGTGGCTTGGGGAATGACACCCTGATCGGCGGCGATGGAATTGATATTTACCAGTTTACCACTGCTCTTGGCCCCACAAACGTTGATACAATCACCGAAATGGTGCTCACTGGTGCGTCAAGTGATTCTATCCGACTAGCAAGATCCATCTTTGTGGGTCTGGTTCCAGGCGTGCTTCCAGCAGCCAATTTCTCTTCAAACGCAACGGGTACAGCCAGTGGAGTCCTTCCACAGATCGTTTACGATAATGCCGGTGCAGGAGCCGGTAACCTCTTCTGGGCGCCATCAGGAACGGCTGGCTCTCTCACCCTTTTTGCCACCCTCTCCAATGCCCCGGCAGCCCTCAGCGCGGCGTCATTCCGTGTGATTTGAGCATTGGTTCAGCGTTGTCGCCGAGCCAATGCTCAACCGACCAGTCGCCTGACCAACAGCAGACCCCCCAATCCGATCCACCCCACCAGCCCGCCGATTGGGTTGGGTTGGTCTCCCCCTGGTCCCGCCAGCCACAGGGGTGCCTGGGGCTGCAACTCCAGCAGGCCCGCCTGCAGGGCGAACCACCCCCCCACCAACCCGCCGTGCAGGCCGATCGCTCCCCAGAGCATCCCTTGATCGTCCCGGCGCAGCAGCGCCAGGTTCAGTCCCAGCAGGATCAGGCCGCCCAGCAGCCCCACCGCCCCAAGCCCGCCGTATCGGCTCCAGGGATGCACCAAGGCGAAGATGGCCGCCTGCAGAAGCAGGGCCGCCCGCGGCGCCGTCAGGAGTTGCAGTTCGCCCCACAACCAGCCGCGGAACACCAGTTCCTCGGCAAAGCCCACCCCTGCAACCAGGGCCAGGGCGTTGAGCCACTCGTCCCCATCAAGGGCGGCCGGGCCAATCCAGCGGGCGCTGCCCGCGGCCAGCAGGGCACCCACCACCAGGGCCAGCAGCACCAGTGCCTTCCCCAGCCCTCGCCCCAGGGACACCAGGCTCGCCAGCGGTGGAGCCACCACCCCCAAAGCGCGCCAGGGCTGAGTTTCACCCCAGGCCCACCGCAACCGCAGCGGCAACGTCAGGACCAGCAGCAGCAGTGAGACCACTGCCCCGGCCAGGTTCACCTGATCGGGGCGCAGGCCCGGGGCGATGCCGGCCAGAGGCCGCACCACCAGCCAGCCCAACCCATAAAGGACCGGCACGTAGAGGAAAGTGCCGCTCCAGCGGGGGCCCACTCAGCTCTCCGG
>CAZBMT010000307.1:0-3556 GCA_964492645.1 uncultured Cyanobium sp.
CCAGTTGAGACGGAGCTCCAAGGAAAAGCCACCCGAAGGGGTGGCTTTTCTGTTGGCTACCTCGTCCGTTGGCCACCTGATCGGTTGGTTGCTGGACTGGCTGTGGCGGGCCTGGTTCAGAGCTCAATCTCTTCCAGGCTCGTGATCGCCTCGAAGGGTCCTGGATCCTGCTCCGGGTTGTCCTGACGCCGGCTGAAGCGGGTCGCCAGGCCGGCGCTACGCGCGGCTTCCAGTTCGGCCCTGGCATCACTCACGAACAGAATCGCCCCAGGCTCCTGCCCCATGGCGCCGGCGATGGCCCGGTAACTCTCCGGATCGCTCTTGGCCCCGGTGGTGGTGTCGAACCAGTGGCTGAACAGGGGGCTCAGATCGCCGGCATTGCTGTGGCGGTACAGGAGTTGCTGGGCCTTCACCGATCCGGAGGAATAGACGGCCAACTCCAGCCCGGAACGCCGCCAGGCCCGTAGGACCGGGGCCACATCCGCGAACAGGGGGCACCGCAGCTGGCCGCTGGCATACCCTTCGTCCCAGATCAGACCCTGCAGTTCCTTCAAGGCCGGCAGCTTGCGGTCCTGATCGATCTGTTCCTGGAGGAAATGAACCCTGCTGGGGTGGCTGATCGCGTCACGGATGCGGCTGGCGGCATCGGCACGATCAGCCTCGACCTGATGGTCTGCCTCGTCATCGCCGCTGGACCCGGGGTCGCTCTCCGCCTCGCCCGGGCCGTTGGCACCGCCGCTGCTCGTGATGGCCGCATCGATCGCCTGGATCAGAGGGGCCATGGCCGGATCCTCGCTGGCGGCCCGCAGAAAGCCATCCAGCCGCCCACGGGCATAGGGGAAGAGCACCTGGCTCACGAAGGGCACCGGACAGGTGGTGCCTTCGATGTCGAGCAGCACGGCCTGGATTCCGCTGGCCCTGGTGTGACGCTGCTGCCCCAGGGACTCCAGCAGCAGACGGCGCCAGCGCTGCTCCAGCAGCCACTCCAGGATCTCCAGGTGTCGACGGGCTTCGGCGAGGTCCCGCCCCCAGGCGTAGAGCCCATGGCCGCCGATCAGCAAGCCGTGGGGGGCGTTGAACAGCAGCGGGCCGGCTCTGGCACTAAGCCGGGCCAGGTCCTGGTCGTTGGCCAGGACCGGCAGCGTCACCCGGCGGTGATGGCTGTCGATCCCCGCCAGACCCTTGAGCATTTCCAGGCTCTGCAGGGGCAGGGAGCCCGCGTCCCTCCCCTCCCCCAGACACCAGTCGGAAAGCAGGGTGGCCGCGTGGGAATGGGTGTGCAGCACGGCGCCGGCGCCGGTACGGGCGACGATCTCCAGGTGCAGCAGGGTCTCGGCACTGGCCCGACCCTCGCCCGCCACCACCTGCGCGCAGGCGTCCACCTGGATCAGGGCCTCTGGGGCGACCGTGCCCTTGTCGACGCCGCTGGGGGCCATCAGCAGGATCAGGGGGTCACGTGAGAGAACGCAGCTGAAGTTGCCGCCGGTGCCGTCGCACCAGCCCCGTGCATGGATGGCCGCCATGGTCTGGCTGAGCTGTTCGGCGAGGGCGCTGGTCACGCGGGATTGAGAACGGAGGGAACGGGTTGGCAACGAATGGAACGGCTTGCGGCCGAAACGAGCGGAGTCGGGCACCCCCTGGTCAGCTCTGGCAGCGCGGACACCAGTGACTGCTGCGCCCCCCCAGCTTCTCGCGCAGGATCACCGTGCCGCAACGGCGACAGGCGGATCCGCTGCGGCGATACACCCAGGACTGGCCGCCGTAGTTGCCATTGATGCCCTGCAGGTCCCGGAAATCACTGAAGGTGGTGCCACCGGCGCCGATGCTGGTCTCGAGCACCTCCACCAGGGCCTCGCGCAGCCGCTCCAGACGGCCCAGTGTCAGACGGCCGCTGGGCGTCTGGGGCAGAATCCCGGCCGCGAACAGGGATTCATCGGCGTAGATGTTGCCCACCCCAGCCACCAGCGACTGATCGAGCAGGGCGTTCTTGATCGGACGGCGTGAGCCCATGAGCCGCTGCCGCAGATAGGCCCCCGTGAACTCCTCCGCGAAGGGTTCGGGCCCCAGGCGTCGTAGGCCACCCATCACAACGTCAGCGTCGAGCCCCGGGGCCACCCACCACATCTGGCCGAAGCTGCGGGTGTCGACGAAACGCAGTTCCTCTCCGCCCCGGCTCCAGACCCGCACCCGGGTGTGGGGACAGGGGGCGCGGCTCTCCGCCAGCCACAGAAACTGGCCTGTCATGCGCAGGTGCACGCCCCAGCGGCCCGCGGGACTGCCGTCCAGGGCCTGCAGATCGGCCAGGAGGTATTTGCCACGGCGGTGCCACCGGCCCACGCGAAGGCCCCGAAGGGCCCGGCAGAACTCCGCAGGGTCTTCGGGGCTGGCGATGGCGCGGGGGCGAAGCACCTCAACGCGGTCGATGACGAGACCGGACGTCTGGTGTTCAAGCCCCCGGCGTACGGTTTCGACCTCCGGGAGCTCGGGCATGCCCGGGATCGTAGGGCTGGGTGTGGAGGGCCCGGCGCGAAGCTCAGGCCTTGACCAGTTCGCTCTCGGCGAAGTTGTTGGTGTTGATGCCGCCGTCGGAACCGCTGTAGCCGTTGTAGTTCACCTTCTCGAAACGGACCACGACCGGGTAGCGGATGCCGGAGGTGTCGATGGACGCCACGGTTCCCACTTCGTTGAACCAGTAGGACTCCGGACGCTTGATCCGTACTTTGTCGCCGCGGGAGATGGCCATCGCTGGGCTGGAAGGTCGGGTGGTCTGCCCAGTGACCCTACCGGCGATCAGGGGTCCGTGCCCCGGCGATGTCACGCTTCGTTGCCGGCCCCGTGGCAGCATCCCCGCACCCAGCGCCGGCCCCGCCGATGGTCCCGCCCATGGCCCTGCCCGAGGCCCCCCAGCTGCGTCTGGAACTCCCCGATCCGGAGAGTGACACCCTCAGCACGATGGAGTTCCTGGCCAGGCTGGAGGAGGCCTGGGCCGTCTGCGACCGCTTCGACCTGCACACCGAGATCTGGCGGGGCCGGATCCTGCGCTCGGTGCGCGACCGCGAACGCCGGGGCGGCGAGGGTCGCGGCACCGGCTTCCTGCAGTGGCTGCGGGAGCGGGAAATCAGCAAGACCCGCGCCTACACCCTGATCCAGCTGGCGGAGTCGGCCGACGGCCTGGTGGGCGAGGGATTGCTGGAGGAGGCCAGCGTCAACAACTTCTCCAAGCGGGCCTTCCTGGAGACGGCCCATGCGGACCCGGAGGTGCAGCAGATGATCAGCGAGGCGGCCAACGAGGGCCAGCAGATCACCCGCAAGCAGGTGCGCCGGCTCACCGACGAGTTCACCGCCGCCACCAGCCCCCTGTTGCCGGAGGAGATCCGACAGCGCACCGCCGACAACCTGCTGCCTCCCCGCGCCGTGGCCCCCCTGGTGCGGGAACTGGCCAAGCTGCCCGAGGATCAGCAGGACGACCTGCGTCGTGTGCTGCGGGATGAGCCGGAGCTCGAGCGGGTCAAGGATGTGACCCTCACGGCCCGCTGGCTCAGCAAGGCGGCCGAGG
>CAZBMT010000308.1:0-3529 GCA_964492645.1 uncultured Cyanobium sp.
ACCAGCAGCCAGTTCACAGTCACCTGATGCAGAGGTGACCACCCCACCCTTGCTGCTGGCGGCGGCCACCCGGCTGGAGGAGGACGCCTTCCGGCGTGAGTCCCTGCTGGGGCGCTCCCTGGCCCTGCCCGCCCATGCCGGCCATGAGCACTGCATCAGCTACGCCAACCGCCGCGCCCTTGCCCACACCTACAACCGCGTCCTCGCACAGGCCGACGACGACGCCCTGGTGGTGTTCTGCCACGACGACCTCTGGCTCGGTGAGCAGCCGCTGGTGCCGCCACTCACGGAGGCGCTGGAGCGCTTCGATCTGGTCGGGGTGGCCGGCAACCGCCGCCGCCAGCTCGGCCAGCAGGCCTGGTGGCTCAACGCCGACGGCAGCGGCTGGGACCATCCCCATCTGGTCGGCAGCCTGCGACACGGCACGCCGGAGGATCACCGCCTGGATACCTACGGCCCCAGCCCGGCGCCGGCCGCCCTGCTCGATGGCGTGTTCCTGGCTGGCCGGGCCGGGGTGCTGCACCGCGCCGAGCTGCGTTTAGATCCCGATCTCCCCTTTCACTTCTACGACCTCGATCTCTGCCGCAGGGCTGAGCAGGCCGGCCTGCGCCTGGGCGTGTGGCCCCTCGATCTGATCCACGCCAGCGGCGGCGAAGCCTTCACCCCCAGCTGGAAGGCCTGCCTGGTGCTCTACCGGCGCAAGTGGGAGCCACCCACACCGGATCCCAGCGGCGCGGAGCTGCTGCGCTGGCACTACGTCCAGGCCCGGGCCCACCAGCTGCTCGAGCAGTGGCCCCGGGCGCTGGCCGCCTACGACGCCCTGCTCGCCCTAGAGCCGCACCATGTCCGCGCACTGCACCAGCGTGCCCTGGTGCTGCGCCAGCTCGATCGGCCCGTCGATGCCCTCGCCAGTCTCGATGCCGCCCTCGCCCTCGATCCCGCCAACGCCACCGCCCTGGCCAACCGCGCCAGCCTGCTGCAGGTGCTGGAGGATCCCGCCGGCGCTGAGGCGGCCCTGCGCGCCGCCCTGGTCCAGCGGCCCGACGACACCGATCTCCTCTACCGACTCGCTGCCCTTTTGGCTGGACGGCAGCGCCCCAGCGAGGCGATCGCCGTTCTCAGGGAGGTGCTGCGCCACGATCGCCAGCACATCCAGGCGCTGCTCGATCTGGGGGGGCAGCTGATGCAGGTGGAGGGCTTCGATCTGGCCCGGGCCGCCTTCCAACGGGTGCTCAGGCAGCAGCCGACCCATGGCCCGGCCCTGTTCGGCCTGGGCCAATGCCAGGAGGCCGGCGGCGATGCGGAAGCGGCCCTTGCCACCTACACCCGCGGCCTGGAGCACGCCCCGGACGACCTCAACCTGTTCTCCATGGCCGAGAGCATGCGGCTGGGATTGTGCCTCTGGGACGACTACGGGGCGCGTATGCGGCAGCTGGTCCAGCGCCTGGAGCAAGGGCTTGTCGCTGGTGATCCCGTGCCGATGGGAGTGCCGATGCGGCTGCTCAGCTTCCCGTTGCCCCTGGCGCTGCCGGCCCAGGTGGCCGCGCGCCACGCTGAGGCGATCGCGGCGGCCATGGCGCCCTTTGCCAGCGCCCAGCCCGCTGCGCCCCGGCCCCCCTCCGGCCCCGGCGAGGGGCGGCCGCTGCGCATCGGTTACCTCTCCGCCGATTTCCGCTGCCATGCGATGGGCGGGCTGATCCACGGCCTGTTCGCCCAGCACGACCGCCGCCGCTGTGTGCCGATCGGCTACATGCTCGCGGCCAGCCGGGATCGCTTCACCCGCTCGGTGGCCCGCGGCTGCGAGCGGTTGCGCGATGTCAGCCAGCTGGGCAGCGAGGCCCTGGCTGAACTCATTCGCGATGACGGCATCGATGTGCTGGTGGATCTGATGGGCTACACCCACCAGGGCCGCCCCTCGGTGCTGGCTCTGCGGCCGGCGCCGCTGCAACTGCTCTATCTCGGCTATCCCGGCTCGATGGGCGCCCCGTTCATCGATGGACTGGTGGCCGATGCCTGGCTGATCCCCCCCGAACTCGAGCACGGCTACAGCGAACAGGTGCACCGGCTGCCCCATGGTTTCGTCTGCTCAGCCCCCCTGCCGGCGGATCCGGGGGAGGCCCTGCCGCCTCCCCCCAGCCGCACTGCCCTTGGCCTGGAGCCGGACCAGCTGGTGTATGCCTGCTTCAACCGCCCCGACAAGTTCGACCCCCAGCGCTTCGATGCCTGGATGGCGGTGCTGAAGGCGGTGCCTGCGAGTGCGCTGCTGCTGGTGGTGCCCCACCCCGCCGCGCAGGGGCGGCTGCGGGAGCGCGCCCAGGCCTGCGGCGTGGAGCCGGGTCGGCTGATCTTCGCGGCCCGAACCCCCGCCGCCCAGTTCCCCGATCTCTGCCGCCTGGCGGATCTCTTCCTCGACACCGCCCACTACGGCGCCGGCGCCACCGGCGCCATGGCCCTGCAGGCGGGCCTGCCCCTGCTCACCTGCCCCGGCGAGGCCTTCGTGTCGCGCATGGGGGCCAGCCTCTGCGCCGCCGTGGGCATGGACGACCTGATCTGTCCCAGCGAGGAGGTCTATAAGGAGCGGGCGATCGAACTGGGTCGCGATCCCGAGGCGTTGAGGGCGCTGCGTCAGCGGTTGCTGGATCCTGGCGCCCCTCTGCCGCTGTTCGATACAGCCGGCTGGGTGCGGCACTGGGAGGAGTTGCTGCACGGCTTGCTGCCGTGCCGATGACCCCCATAGAGTCGGGCTCTGGAGAGTGAATCATGGAGCAGACAGCGGCCCACTTCAACTACAACCCCGACCTGCTTGCCGTGATGCCGGAGGTCGCAAAGGTTGTTGAAGTGGGCTGTAGCACAGGAGCCCTTGCCAAGGCCTATAAGGGGCAGCATCCAACGGCCGACTATGTCGGCATTGAGGTGGACGAGGGCTATGGCTCAAGGGCTCGGCAATGGTGCAACGCAGTGCTGGTGGGCGATGTGGAAGATCTGCTCTGTTCTCCTGCTTCTTCCGCTGATCTACGTGCCGACCTCTATGTCTTCGGTGACAGTCTGGAGCACCTTCGGGATCCCTGGTCAGTGCTCCGTCGCGTGCATCAGCTCCTGGCGCCAGCCGGAACGGTTTGCGCCTGCATTCCCAATGCGCAGCATTGGAGCCTTCAGGCCAGGCTGAGCATCGGCGACTGGCACTATGAGGAGAGCGGGCTGCTGGATCGAACCCACCTGCGCTGGTTCACGCGTCGCACGATGGAGAGCATGTTCAAGGAGGCAGGCTTTGCCATCCAATCGATGCAACCGCGCATCTTTCCGCACCCCGGTTCTGAAATCGTGATCCAGCAGATCATGGGCATGGCGCAAGCCTTGGGGAGAGACCCAAGGCTCGCGGCGCGTGAGGCCCAGCCGCTTCAGTATGTGATCAGGGCCCAGAAAGCGCAGTGAAGGGCTGCTGCTTCATCGGCCAGGGCAGAAAGGATGCGGATCATCAGGTTCGCCGAGGCCATGCAGTCAGGCTTGGCGAGCCTTCTCCATCGCAGGC
>CAZBMT010000309.1:0-3498 GCA_964492645.1 uncultured Cyanobium sp.
GAAGCCGCACTGCTGGTAGAGGTGCAGGGCCTTTTCGTTGTCGACGGCCACGGACAGGTAGATCTTGTGCAGATTCAGGATGGTGAAGGAGTAGTCGAGGGCCTTGTGGATGCAGACGCGGGCGAAACCCTTGCCCTGGTGCTCCGGGGCGATGATGATCTGGAATTCCGCCCGGCGGTGGATGTAGTCGATCTCGATCAGCTCCACCAGGCCGATCAGTTCCTTCTCCTTTGTTTCCACCACGAAGCGGCGTTCGGCATTGTCGTGGATGTGGCGGTTGTAGAGATCCTCCAGCTCATCGAACGACTCGTAGGGCTCCTCGAACCAGTAGGCCATCACGCTGCGGTTGTTCACCTGGTCGTGGATGAAGCGCAGGTCGCCCCGTTCCAGGGCCCGCAGGGCCAGCTCCGCTCGCGCCACCGGATTCCCCGCGCAGTTGAGCAAACGGTAGGGCTGCGCTGCAGGATGGCAGTCGCCGCGATCAGTGCCCCGCCGCCGTGACCAGCCCCACCCCCGGCGAGAGACCGGCCGTTCCCCCCTGCCCCCCGGCCCGGCCGGAAGTGGAGACCCTCACGGCCTACAGCGCCCCCCTGGAGGGGCGCCGCGGCCTGCTGCGGCTCGACTTCAACGAGAACACCGTCGGGCCCAGCCCCCGGGTGGTGGAGGCGATCCGCGCCATCCCCGCCGACCACTACGCCATCTATCCGGAGTACGACGGCCTGCGGGAGGCGGTGGTGCGCTCGCTGGGGGGCCGGGGCCTGACGCCGGCCCACATCGGCCTGTTCAACGGCGTCGACGCGGCCATCCATGCCGTCTTCCACGCCTTCGGTGCGCCCGGCGAGCGGCTGCTGACCACCAGCCCCACCTTCGGTTACTACACCCCCTGTGCCCGCATGCAGGGCATGGCCATCGAGGCGATCCCCTATGGGCTGCCGGATTTCGGCTTCCCGCTGGAGGCGATCAGCGCCGCCCTGGGGGAGCCGGGAACCGGGGCGGGCGGCCCACGGATTCTGCTGATCTGCAACCCCAACAACCCCACCGGCACCCGGCTGGCGCCCGAGCGGATCCTGGAGCTGACGGCGGCGGCACCGCACACCCTGGTGGTGGTCGATGAGCTCTACGAGGCCTTCACCGGCGACAGCGTGCTGCCCATCGCCGATTTCGTCGCCGCCCCCAACCTGCTGGTGCTGCGCTCGCTGGCCAAGACGGCCGGCCTGGCGGGCCTTCGCATCGGCTTCGCCATCGGCGCGCCGGCGCTGGTGGAGCGTGTGGGCAGGGTCTGCGGGCCCTACGACGTCAACAGCTTCGCGGTCACCGCTGCCCATGCGGCCCTGGCCGACCAGGCCTATGTGGATGCCTACGTGGCCGAGGTGCTGCGCGCCCGCGACCGGCTCCTGGGCCAGTTGCGCCAGACGGGTGTGCGCCACCATGCCGCGGGCGGCAACTACCTGCTGCTCTGGCCCCGCCGTCCGGCCGCGGCGGTGGAGGCCGACCTGCGCCAGGCCGGCATCCTGGTGCGCTCGATGGCCGGCAAGCCGCTGATCGACGGCTCCCTGCGGGTCAGCCTCGGCACCGACGCCCAGATGGAGCGCTTCTGGCAGGCCTACCGCCGCATCGACCGCATCGACGGTCTGGGGTGATGAGGCGCGAGCGCCGCCGCCGGCGGCCTCAGCGCATCACCTCCACCACCACCCCATCCCCGAGGGGCGGCACCACCGAGATGGTGCGGCCGCCGCGACGCACCGTGGCCCCCACCATCGCCTTCAGGAACGGCTCCACCGACCCCTGGTCGCAGCCGGCCGGGGGCTTGCCGGTGGTGTACTGCACCGGAATCACCCGACGGGCCTGCAGCTCCCGGGCCACCTCCGCCGCCTCCTGGCCGGTGTAGACCTTGCCGCCGCCACCCACGCCGATGATCAGCACATCCGGGCGTCCCAGAAGCACCCGGTCGGCGGGGCCGAGGCGGCCGGCGGTGCCGCCGAGGTGGGCGATGTCGAGGCCACCCTGGCGCCAGCGCCAGACGGTGGCATTCCCGAAGCGGCGGCCGCCGACACGGTCGTGGGGGACGGCGACGCCCTCGATCTGCAGGCCCGCCAGCCGGTAGGAGCCCGGCTGCACCAGGAACTTGCCGCTGGCCACCGGGGCGCCCTCATCCTTGAGCAGGCTGCTGGCCAGGATCACATCGGCGCTGACGCGGGGCTCGCTCAGGCCGGCGGCGCACCCGACAGCCTGGAACGGGTTCACCAGCACCCGGGCGCCCCCCCCCTGGATCAGCAGGGCGCTGTGGCCCAGGTGGGTGATCGAGACGCCACCCCCCTTCTGGGCCAGGGCCGGCAGCGGCAGGGTCAGGCCGGCCGCCAGGGCGAGACCCGCCCCGAGGCGCAGGGCCAACCCCGTTGTGGTTCTGCGCAGTACTGGGATGGAACCGGTCAGCGCTGACGCCGATCCGGTCAGCGCTGTCGCGGACCGGCTGGTGGGGTGAACCATGGAATCGCGTCTGGCCCCACCGGGCCCTGATGTGGCGCGAAACTAGCAGTGGGAGGCCTGGCGGAGGAAATTGGCCAGCAGTTGGTGGCCCGCCTGGGTGAGCACGCTCTCCGGGTGGAACTGCACCCCCTGCAGATGGGGATGCTCCCGGTGCCGCAGGCCCATGATCGTGCCGTCCTCCAGCCAGGCGGTGATCTCCAGGCAATCGGGGAGCGTCTCCCGTTCGGCGATCAGGCTGTGGTAGCGGGTGGCGGTGAGCGGCTCGGGCAGGCCCTCGAACACGCCGGCGCCTCGGTGGTGCACCGCTGAGGTCTTGCCGTGCATCAGTTCGCCGGCCCGCACCACCCGACCGCCGAACACCTGGGCCAGGCACTGGTGGCCCAGACACACCCCCAGCACCGGCACGGTGGGCCCCAGCTCCCGAAGCACCTCCAGGCAGACCCCGGACTGGTCCGGATCGCCGGGGCCGGGGGAGATCAGGATCGCCGCCGGGGCGAGGGCCCGGATCTGCTCCAGGTCGAGGGCGTCGTTGCGCTCCACCCGCACCTCGGCGGCCAGGGGGTGGTCGGCGGCCAGTTCACCCAGGTACTGCACCAGGTTGAAGGTGAAGCTGTCGTAGTTGTCGAGGACCAGGAGCATGGGGACGGCCTAGACGCCGAGGCGGATCAGCAGAGGGGGCACCAGCAACAGCAGGGCGATCAGCAGCGACGAGAGCGCGGCGACCAGCACGGCGGCGGCGGCGCAGTCCTTGGCGATGCGGGCCAGGGGGTGGAACTGGCGGCCGATGGCCAGATCCACCACCGCTTCGGTGGCCGTGTTGAGCAGCTCCAGCACCAGCACCGCCGCCACCGTGAGCACCAGCACCGCCAGGCGGTCGGTGGCCAGGCGCAGCCACAGCCCCAGGCCGAACACCACGGCGCCGGTGAACACGTGGATGCGGAAGTTGCGCTGGCTGGCGAAGCCGTAGGCCAGCCCCTGGGCGGCGTAGCGGAAGCTCGCCGGCAGGTCGCC
>CAZBMT010000310.1:0-3492 GCA_964492645.1 uncultured Cyanobium sp.
TCGGCCCACGGGATCCTGGCCTTCGCGGGGGAGGAGCCGGCCGGGCTGGCCATCTGCCTGGAGGGCTTCTCCACCTTCGCCTGCCGACCCCTGCTCAACGTCCACGATCTGGTGGTGGCCGGCGAGTTCCGCCGGCAGGGGGTGGCGCGGCGACTCCTGCAGCAGGCGGAGCTGATCGCCCGGCGGCTCGGCTGCTGCAAGCTCACCCTGGAGGTGCTGGAGGGGAACGGGGCGGCGAGGGCCGCCTACGGCAGCGCCGGCTTCCGCCCTTATCAGCTGGACCCCGCCATGGGCCGGGCCCAGTTCTGGGAGAAGCCGCTGCCCGATGCGGCGTGAAGGGTCAGGATCCGGCCAGGCCGGGAAACACCATCAGATCGATGTGGCCGCCGGAGGGCTGACGCCACTCGCGGAATTCCGCCGCCAGGGCTCTGTGCTCGTGGTCGAGGGATTGCGACTCCAGATCCAGCAGGCGCTGATGCACCAGATCGAGCGTGTTGTCGATGAGCTGGGCGGCCTGTTCGGAGGTCATGGCATCGCTGCGATGGAGAAAGCCTGAGCTTCGCGGTGTTGTAGAAGACGCCGTCGGGGTCGGCTGTAGCCCCTGACACGGCCCGTCCGCCGCGTCGGCGGACCCGCACCGACACGGGACGCGCCGGCGTCTCCGGCAGGTTCCAGCGCTGCAGGCAGGCGCTGGCAGCGGCCCTCGGTACGTGCCGGAGGGACCCTGCTGACTCCGGTGGGTCAACTCGAGATTGGGTCCGTCGATCCGGTGGCCCTGGAGACCATCAGCGCGGCCGACGCTCGGCAGGCCGGCTACCCATCGCTGGCGGAGCTGCTGGCCGAATGGCGGCGTGGCCACAAAGGCGAGGTCTGCCGCATCGCCCTGGCCCCCCTGCGCCCGGATCCTCGCCTCGCCCTGCGCCAAGAAACGACGTTCACCGCCGAGGAAAGGGAGGCACTCCGCACCCGGCTGGATCGCTTCGCCGCACGGGCCCAGGCGGCCCCTGGACCCTGCGGACCCTCGCCGTGCTGCAGTCCAATCCTGGAGTGCGCGCCGGCGGTCTCTGCGGCCCCCTCGACCTCGACAAGGAGCCCCTCAAGCCCCGTTTCCGCCAGTTGAAGGCGCTCGGCCTGACCGAAAGCCTGGGGACGGGATACCGCCTGTCGCCACGGGGAAGGCCTTGCTGCGGGCCCTGCGCGCAGCCGGGAACGGCGATGCAGCTCCATCGGTGACCGGCCCGTAGACCCTACCTTGATGCACCTTGGAACGATTCCCATGGCTCGACGGGTCACCGCTTCCCTTCCCGCACTCGCCCTTGCCGTGGGACTGGCTCTCGCTCCCCATGCGGGGCAGGCCAGCGAAGCCGTCAACAGCGCAGGAATCACCGCCGCCCGGGCGGCCGCCATCGCCCTGCAGCGGATCCCCGGAGGGATCGTCGTCGACATTGATCCCGGCACGGAGGGCGGCCAGGCGGTGTGGGAGGTGCTGGTCCGCAGGCCCGACAACAGCGGCAGCGAGATCGACATCAACGCCACCACAGGGGCGATCCTCCGGCAGGAGCGAGAGTCGCTCCCCCGGGAGGCCATGGGCCCCGGACCGGCGATCACCGTCCAGCAGGCGATCAGGACGGCCGCGGCCGCCGTCCCCGGAGGTCGGGTGATCGCGATTGATCTCGACACGGAGAACGGCCGCAGGGTGTGGGACGCCGATGTCGCGGGCTCAGGAGGCCGGAGCGTGATCACCATCGATGCGGCGACGGGCAGGATCCTGGAGCGGGAGCGCGCCGATTAAGGCGTTTCCCGGCACGGTCAGGACCCGCCGAAAAGGCAGCCGGCATGGACTCCGCCATCATTGCCGCGCTGATGATCGTTCTGCCGGCCTCAGGCCTCACGGTTGAGGTGCTGGCGAACCAGGCCTCCCCCACGCCGGCCCTGGTCGGCAAGTGGTTCGTGATCTGGAAGCGCGGGCGCTCGCCTGGAATGCAGGCCTGCACCAGATGCTGCAGCCCCGCTATACGGCCGTGGTTCTTTCTCTGAAAAGCGAAGACACGCTGATACTTGTCCGGGAACACGGCTTCGCCGTTGTGGCGACCCTCGGGAGCGCTGGCGGGCAAGGTCTTCTACGGCCCTGAAGGCGTGAATCACGGCTTCAGGGCCCGGCGCCGTGGCCACGAAGCGATGGCCATGGTCACGGATCTCTGGGCGGCGCTGGTGCTTCTGGATTGCCTGCCCTCGCCCATGGGGCTGCGCGGGTGATGACGCCCAGCGCCCGCAGCAGATCTGCCGAAAAATCACTCACCTGAAACTTTTCGAGGTAGGGTTGTTCAAGGTGGAGGAAAAATTCGCCATCAGGTCTCAAAAACAGTGCGAAGAGATTGATATGAGAATTGCGCAGATTTCCACTCTCCATGAGAGGGTGCCACCCCTTGGCTATGGAGGCACCGAACGGGTCGTTCATTACCTCACCGAGGAGCTCGTCCGCCGCGGCCACGACGTGGTGCTATTTGCCAGCGGCGACTCCCTCACCAGCGCCCAGCTCTTCCCCTGTGTCCCGCAGGCCCTGCGCCTCAGCGGCCGGGTGGCAGACGCCCCGGTGCATAACCAGATCCAGCTCGACCAGGTCATTCGCCGGCTCGATGACTTCGACGTCCTCCATTTCCACAACGGCCACGGCCATTTCCCCCTCGCCGATCTGCTGGGGGTGCCCCATCTCACCACCGTGCACGGCCCGCTGCATACGCCCGAGCAACGGCTGCTCCACCGCCATTTCGATCGGGTTCCGCTGGTGTCCATCTCCAACCACCAGCGCCTCCCGGTCCCGGAAGCCCATTGGCTCGGTACCGTTCACCACGGCCTGCCAACCGATCTCTATCGCTTCCAGGACCGACCCAGCCCCTACCTGGCCTTCGTCGGGCGCATCTCGCCCGAGAAACGGCTCGACCGCGCCATCGCCATCGCCTCGGCCGTGGGCCTGCCGCTGAAGGTGGCCGCCAAGATCGATCCGGTCGATACCCCCTACTTCCATGAGCGGATCAAGCCCCTGCTGCATGACAACCCGCTGGTGGAATTCATCGGGGAAGTGGATGACGCCGGCAAGCAGGATCTGCTGGGCCGGGCGCTCGCCCTGCTGTTTCCGATCGACTGGCCCGAACCCTTCGGCCTGGTGATGATCGAGGCCAACGCCTGTGGCACGCCCGTGATCGCCTGGCGCAACGGCTCCACCCCGGAGGTCATCCGCGAGGGGGTCAATGGCTTCTTGGTGGATTCGATCGCGGAGGCCATCACCGCCGTCGGCCGGCTGGAGCAGCTGGACCGCGCCAGGGTCCGCAGCCACTTCGAGGTGGGCTTCTCGGTCACGCGCCAGGCCGAGGACTACGAACAGCTCTACCGGCACCTGATCCAGGCCCGTCGCTGCCACAGCCCCGCCCACCGCACTCCGGTGCATGCCTGATCCGCTGCCTCCCTTCGTTCTCAAGAACGAGGAAACCTTCG
>CAZBMT010000311.1:0-3488 GCA_964492645.1 uncultured Cyanobium sp.
CTGGAGGTGCAGCTGCTGCACTACCGCCACCCGGACCCGCTCCCCGAGCCGGCCATGGACAACCTGGCCCGGGTGGGGTTCAACCACATCTGCTTCGCCGTCGACGACCTGGAGGCCACGGTGGCCCGGCTGCAGGCCGGGGGCGTGGAGCTCCGCAACGCGGTGATGGAGTTCCACCACCGCAAGCTGGTGTTTCTCCGGGGGCCGGAGGGCATCACCGTGGAGCTGGCGGAATGGAAGGACGGTGCCGCCCCCTAGCTGGCGACGGCCAGCAGCGCATCCAGGCGGCCCTGGCGCTCGAGGGCGTAGAGGTCGTCGCAGCCGCCCACATGGGCCCCATCAATGAAGACCTGGGGCACCGAACGCCGACCGTCGCTGCCCCGGGCCACCATCGCGTCGCGGGCGTCCTCGTCGCCGTCGATCACGTATTCCTCGTAGGTCACGCCCTTGCGGTCGAGGAGCTGCTTGGCCCGGATGCAGAAGGGGCAGAAGCGCCAGGTGTAGATCTCGACCTTGGGCATGGAGAGTACGGGTGCGTCAGGTGTGGCCATTCTGTCGAAATGGCGGCCCGCCGTCCGTCATGGAGATGACGCACGCCCTCCGGGAGTGGGTCCCCCACCAACCTTTCGAGTCCCCACCATGCAGTACGCCGTTCTGATCTACGAAAGCGAGCAGGACTTCGCCGACCGTCCCGGCCTGATGCCGGCCTACGCCGCCTACTCCCAGGCCCTGGCCGAGGCCGGCCACATGGCCGGCGGCGAGGCCCTGCAGTCCGCCCACACCGCCACCACCGTGCGCCTGCGCCACGGCGAGCGGCAGGTGCAGGACGGGCCCTTCCCCGACAGCAAGGAGCAGCTGGGCGGCTTCTTCCTGATCGATGTGCCCGACCTCGATGCCGCCCTCGCCTGGGCCGCCCGTTGCCCGGCGGCGGAGCGCTGCGCCGTGGAGGTGCGGCCCGTGCTCGCCATGGAAGGCCCCTGAGATGGAGGGGCGGCGGGCGGCGGAGCTGGCGGCACGGCAGTCCTTCGGCAAGCTGGTGGCCTGGCTCACCGCCCGCTGCGGCGATGTGGCGGCGGCGGAGGACGCCCTGGGCGATGCCTTCCTCGCCGCCCTGCGGCGCTGGCCCAGCGAGGGGGTGCCCCGGTCCCCCGAGGCCTGGCTGCTGGTGGTGGCCCGGCGGCGTCTGATCGACCGGGCCCGCCGCGACCGGACCCTGGAGCTGCTGCTGCCGGAGCTGGACGCTGCCGCCCCCGGCCTGGATCCGGAACCCTCTGAGAACGCCATGGAGATTCCCGACGAGCGGCTGCGGCTGCTGTTTCTCTGCGCCCACCCGGCGATCGACCCGGGCCTGCAGGCCCCGCTGATGCTCCAGACCGTGCTGGGGCTCACCGCCCACCGCATCGCGGCGGCCTTCCTGGTGGCGCCGGCCACGATGGGCCAGCGGCTGGTGCGAGCCAAGGCCAAGATCCGCGAGGCCCGCATCCCCTTCGTGCTGCCGGGTCCCGAAGCGCTGCCGGCACGCTCGGCGGCGGTGCTGCAGGCGATCTACGCGGCCTACACCGCCGGCCGGGACGGTGGCGGCGACACCGGCGGCTCCACGGCGCTGACGCGGGAGGCGCTGCTGCTGGCGCGCCTGTGCGCCGACCTGCTGCCCGAGGAACCGGAGGCCCTCGGCCTGCTCGCCCTGCTGCTGCACGGCGAGGCGCGCCACGGGGCCAGGCGGGCCGCCGACGGGAGCTACGTGCCGCTGCTGGAGCAGGAGCCGGGGCGATGGGACGCCGCCCTCATCGCCGAAGCGGAGGCGACCCTCACCCGGGCTTCGCGGGCGGGCCGGCCGGGTCGCTTCCAGCTGGAGGCGGCGATCCAGTCGCTCCACGCCCACCGGGCCATCAGCGGCACCGTCGACTGGCCGGCCCTGCTGGGGCTCTACGACGGCCTGCTGGCGGTGGCCCCGAGTGCGGGGGCGCGGGTGAGCCGGATCGCCGTGCTGGCCGAGCTGGCCGGCCCCCAACCTGCCCTGGCCAAGCTGGACGCCCTGGCGGCCACCGAACCGACCCTGGGGGACTACCAGCCCTGGTGGGCGCTGCGGGCCCATCTGCTGCAGCGCAGCGGCCAGGCCCATGCCGCGCAGGAGGCCTACGGGCGGGCGATCGACCTGGCGGACGATCCGGCGGTGCGGGCGTTCCTGGGCCAGCGGGCCGCGTCTGCGGTGTCCCCAGGCTCAGCTCCCTGACGATCCCGGCGATCGCCGTCATGCTGGGCGTCCCTGCCGTGCCGGTCCCCCAGGCCGCCTGCGGAGGGTCCGTCGCCGCTGTGCCTGACCCGATGAGCGACCCCACCACGCCCGGATGGACCTGCGTCCGCGACGACGGGCACGCCTGCACCATCTGGCAGCGGGGCTGCCACGGGCAGGGCAACTACCTGCGGGTCTACGTGCCGGATGGCGCCGCCAGAGCGGGGCAGCCCCTGCGGGCGGTGCTCTACCTGCACGGCTTCGCCCTGTGCATGCCCTCCTTCTACGAGAGCCACCTGCTGGCCCTGGCGGCGGAGGGATACATCGTGTTCTTTCCGGATTTCCAGCGCAGCGCCTACCCCTCCCCGGCCCCAGGGCACCCCGTTCCGACCTGGCAGGACGTGCCCAGGGCGAGCTCCTGGACCGGAACGGCCCTGCGTCTGGCCGTGCGGCCGGCGGCCGAGGCCGTTCGGGCGGAGGATCTGCCGGAGGCGCTGACCTCCGGCTCTGCAGCTGAACGGGAAGGGGCCGGGGCCGCCGAGCCCCCCACGGTGGGGGACCTGCGCCGGGTCGTGTTCCCCCTGCTCCTGATCGAGCTGATCCTGGCGGTGATCGGCTGGTTCCGGCGCACCTACGCCAGGAACCTGAGCCACCTGCTCTGGACCGTGGCCATGAGCCTGGCCTCCTCGCCGAAGCAATGGCTGGCCCAGGCCCTGGCCCTGGTGGAGGCGGGCTGGGACGACCTGGCCAGGCAGCCGGCCTACGGGCACTGGCAGGGGGCCCAGCCCATGGTCTACGGCTTCGGCCACTCCCTGGGCGGGCTGCTGAGCCTGAGCCTGCCCTGGGCCCTGCGCCACGATCCGGCCGCCCGCTTCCGGCCGCGGGTGATCGTGGTGGCCGATCCGGCCGCCGCGTCGGAGATGGGCATCCCCGGCTTCGCCATCGCGCTGCTGAGGCTGTTCGGGGCCCCCTTCACCGCCGATCCCCTGCGGATCCAGGAGACCGGCCCCCAGCTCTGCCAGCCGGTGGCGATCCTGCACGGCGCCGCCGACGCCCTGGTGCCGCCGGCCCAGTGGGTGGGCCCGACGGATGGCGGCGGCACCAACTTCTCCGCCATCGCCAGCCAGGCCAAGGCGATCTACTTCTCCTGCTCCGATCCGCAGGCCAGCCCGCCGCTGTGCGCCTTCCACAACCAGGCCGTCACCTGCACCCGCTACTACGACGACGCCCTGTTCGAGTTCTTCGGCGGGGTGAA
>CAZBMT010000312.1:0-3486 GCA_964492645.1 uncultured Cyanobium sp.
AGCCGGCCTCGAGAAATCGGTCCACCAGCCCCAGCGCCTCGAAGATCTCCAGCGACAGCGGGTGGATCACCGTGGCCCGGTCCCAGTGCAGCGCTTCGGCCCGGGCGTCGATCAGCAGGGTGGGAACGCCGCGGCGCTGCAGTTCCCCCGCCAGCAGCAGGCCGGTGGGGCCGGCGCCCACCACGAGCACGCTGGTCTGGCTGGGCAGGGAGGAAGCCATGGCGCCCGGGCGGGTCGAGCTGACGCGGGTCAGCGCGGGGCACACTAAACGCACCCCGGGGGCTCGGTCGTGGCCAACCCATTCCGCTCCCTGGCCGCCGCCCTGGCCGGGGGCCTGACCCTGGGCACCGCAGCGGCGCAGGCGGCCCCCAACGGCACCTGGCTGTCCCAGCCCCAGATCTGGTACCACGCCACGCGGCGGTCCCTGGACGCCGTCATGGCGGAGATCCGGGGCAGCGACTTCAAGCTGGTTTTCCTCGACGTCCGCAAGGTGTCGGATGGGATGCAGCGGCTGGCGGCCGAGGCGGCGCGGCGTCAGGGGCTGCTGCCCGTGGTGTGGGTCCAGTCCCCCCAGTACCGGGCCCTGGGGATCACCGACCTGCTGCACGAAGCCCGCCACGGCGACGCGATCCAGGTGGACGACCACTTCTTCGCCCACTACACCCTGGAGGACTTCCAGCTGCTGCGCCGGCTGTACCCCCGACCGATCTTCTGCAGCATCCAGCCTTTCCAGGCCGCCCTGTTGCCCACGGGGGGCTGCAACCAGATCGATGTGCAGTGCTACAGCGCCCCCCAGTTCCTGCCGTGCCTCAGGCTGGCCGACCGGCTCGGCGCCGTGGTGAGTCTCTCCAGCGAGAACACCCTCAAGTTCCGCAGTCAGCTGGGCGGGCGGGCCTTCAACACCTTTCTCTGGCAGGGGCCCTGACGGGCGCTTCCCGGCCTGTGCCATCGGTCACCGGGGGCGGTGCATCCCTGCGGTCCGGAATGTGATGGATGTCAGGGTCACCTTTTTCCCCCTCCACACAGTCCGGAGGACCCTGCACATGTCCTATGCAGTCCTATGGCAATCCTGCCCCCACCTATGACTGGTGGGCAGGCAATTCCCGCTTCGTCAATCAGTCCGGCAACTTCATCGCCGCCCATGCCGCCCATGCCGGGCTGATCATGTTCTGGGCCGGTTCCTTCACCATCGATGAGCTCAGTCGCTATACGGCGGAGCGTCCACTTGGCGAGCAGAGCCTCATCCTGCTGCCCAATCTGGCCCGTCTCGGCATCGGCGGCGGTGCTGGCGGCCGGCGGGATGTGGCATCTGTTCCGCGCTCCGGTGGATCTGGCCGAGGCCAAGGGCCAGGCCCGCCGCTTCGACTTCGCCTGGGACGACCCGAAACAGCTCGGGGTGATCCTGGGGCACCATCTGATCTTCCTCGGGCTCGGTGCCACGGCCCTGGTGGAGTGGGGCAAGCACCACGGGATCTACGACACGGCGCTGCAATCGGTCCGCACCGTGATGCCCCACGTGGATCTGGCCGCCATCTGGGGGTACCAGACCCACTTCCTCACCATCAGCAGCCTGGAGGATGTGATGGGCGGCCATGTGGTGGTGGCCCTGATGCTCACCGCCGGTGGGATCTGGCACATCCTGGTGCCGCCCCTGCCCCTGGCCCGCCGTCTGCTGGTGTTCTCCGCCGAGGCGATCCTGTCCTATTCCCTCGGAGGCGTGGCCCTGGCCGGATTCGTCGCCAGCCTCTGGTGCGCCACCAACACCTCCATCTACCCGGTGGAGTTCTACGGCCCCAGCCTGTCGCTCCAGTTCGGGCTGGCGCCCTACTTCGCCGACACGATCACCCTTCCCGCCATGGCCCAAACCGCCCGGGCCTGGCTGGCCAATGCCCATTTCTTCCTGGCCTTCCTGTTCCTGCAGGGGCACCTGTGGCATGCGCTGCGGGCCATCGGCTTCGACTTCCGGCGGGTGAACCAGGCCCTGGCGGCGATCGAGACGGCCTGACGCCAGGACGCTGCGCCTCAGCCACCGAGACCTCAGCGGGGCTTCAGCCGGCCTCGGCGGGGCCCGGTGGCTGTCCCTCCAGGAAGGCGATCACCTCATCGCACCAGCGGATCCACTCCTCCTCGAACAGGATCCCCCGGCGCAGGGTGAGGTGGCGGTACTGCTCCTGCAGCGGCAGGGCCGCATGGCTGCGGAACAGGGCGTCCTTCTCCTGGTAGGAGGCGAGCTGGCCGGCATGGACGGCGCGGCGGCGGCGCACCTCCGCCAGCAGCTGGGCAGGGTCGGCGTAGGGGCCGCCGAGCACCTTCACCAGCAGGTCCTCGCGGATGGGGGTGGGCTGGGCGGGCTCGGTGGCCCAGTGGCGCAGCTCCTGGCGGCCCGCCTCGGTGATGGCGTACACCTTGCGGTCCGGTTTGCCCTGCTGGGGCACCACCTCGCAGCGGACCCAGCCCTTCGCCTCGATCCGGGCCAGCTCCCGGTAGATCTGCTGCTGGCTGGCGGTCCAGTAGCAGGCCATCGATTCCTCGAACTGCTTGCTGATGTCGTAGCCGCTGGCGTCCCGCTCGCAGAGCACCGTGAGGATCGTGTGCGCCAGGGCCATGGCAGGAGGGAGATCGCAGCGACTGGGGAGCCGATCCTGGCCCAGCCGCCGCCGGGACCGATTGATCTACCCAACATGTTGTGCATACACTTTGGCACCTACCCAAACTGTTGCATAGCAACCTGGGTTCCGCCGCCGTCCCCCCATGGAGTCCGCCGCCGTCGCCCCACCCGTGGCCCCACCAGCGACGCCGTCGGCGCCGCTGAACGTCCTGCGCTGGGCCCGCTGGAGCCAACCCGCCTCCTGGAGCCGGCCCGCGGCCTGGGGTCGGCCGATCGCGATCGCCGCAGCCGGCGCCGGCCTCATCGCCGCCGTCATGGCGGTGACCCGGCCGCCCCGCCCGCCGCTCCAGCGCCCCCTGCCGGTGGCGGTGGTGACGGCCCGGCCGGTGAGCGGCTACTTCACCAGCCGCGACTACACCGGCGAGGTGGTGGCCGGCCGCAGCAGCAGCCTCGGCTTCGAGCTCCCCGGCACCCTCGAGCGGGTGCTGGTCGAGGAGGGCGACCGGGTACGGGCCGGCCAGCCCCTGGCCCGGCTCGATCGCCGCCGGCTCCGGGCCCAGCGCCAGCAGCTGCTGGCCCAGCGGGACGTGGCCCGGGCCGCCGTGGAGGAGGTGCGGCAGCAGCTCACCCTGGCTGAACGGCAGCGCGACCGCCGCCGGCAGCTCCATGCCCAGGGAGCGATCTCCCGCGAGGATCTCGACCAGCAGATCTACGGAACCGGCGCCCTCGGCAGCCGCCTCGTCCAGGCTGAAGCCCAGGTGGACGACACCGAGGCCCGCCTGCGCCAGATCGATGTCGACCTGGCGCGCAGCGTGCTGGTGGCCCCCTTCGGCGGCACGGTGAGCCGGCGGCGGCTCGATGAGGGGGTGGTGGTGAGC